>JAJYTX010000473.1 GCA_021792815.1 Pseudomonadota bacterium | reverse complement strand
ATCCGGTCTCCCTCTACCTCGTCGTTCCGCCGGCCGACATCGTGCGGACCAAGCCGCTCATCCGGTTGCTGCTCAACCAGATCGGCCGGCGGTTGACCGAGACCCTGGAGCTGAGTGGCGGGCAGCCAAAGCGCCGGCGGGTGCTCTTCATGTTGGACGAGTTTCCGGCGTTGGGTCGCCTCGACTTCTTCGAATCGACGCTGTCCTTCATGGCGGGCTATGGGCTGCGCGCCTTTCTCATCGCGCAGTCGCTCAATCAGATCGAGAAGGCTTACGGTCCGAACAACTCGATCCTCGACAACTGCCACGTGCGGGTGGCGTTCGCGACCAACGACGAGCGCACCGCGAAACGGATCTCGGACGCGCTCGGCACGACGACGGAGCTTCGCGCGCAGCGCAACTATGCCGGGCATCGGCTCTCGCCCTGGCTCGGGCACCTGATGGTGTCGCGCCAAGAGACGGCCCGCTCGCTCCTGACGCCGGGGGAGATCATGCAGCTGCCCCCTCATGAGGAGATCCTCATGATCTCGGGCCACCCGCCGGTGCGGGCCAGGAAGCTGCGCTATTTCGAGGACCGTAATTTCACTGAACGCGTCTTGCCGCCGCCCTCACCCTCGGCTGCCGGCACCTGCGATGTTCCGCGTGCCTCCTCCCACGACTGGCCGGCAGCGCCTCTCCCTCTCGGTGGCCGCCAGTCTCTCGGCACGGCGGCGATCGCAGGCGTCGAGGACGAGGGCGGCGGCCTTTCTCGGGAGGAAGGTGTGGCAGAGGAGGAAACTGACGAGCCGCAGCCGAGGGTGCCCGGGGACCTCATCGACCTCGATCCGGAGTTCGAGACCGGAGAGCTCTTCAAGCCCGAGCCGGCCTTTGAGCGCGCAACGAGGCTCGCGCCGCTCGATCCCGATGACGGACTGCCGCTATGAGCCGGGCACGCCTGAACCTCTATCTTCAGCCTGCGCACGCGAAGCGGCTGAGCGAGCTTGCCGCCATGCGCGGACTCTCCAAGTCGAGCATCCTGGCGGCAGCGCTGGCGTCTTTCCTTTCCCCGGACGGCGCCGATCAGCGGGACGCAATGATCGCGCGCCGGCTCGATCGGCTCACGCACCAGTTCGACCTGCTCGAGCGCGACCAGACGATCCTCATCGAGGCCGTTGCGCTCTTCATCCGCCACTACCTCACCGTCTCCCCACCTGTGGCTCCGGAGCACCAGGAGGCCGTCCGCGCGCAGGGGCGGGCGCGCTTTGAGCAGTTCGTCGAGCAGCTCGGACGTCATTTGCACCGCGGCCACAGCCTGGCGCGGCGGCTGACCGAAGAGCTCGGCGCCGACGGGCGTGAGTACGCCCGGGCGGCGGAGGAGGCCGTGCAGGCGATGGGGGAGGGCGGGCAATGACCGAACTCGTCAGGAGTGCCGGACCAGTCCGGCACACCCCGGAGCGCTCACCGCTTGCGGTGATGACGAGCCGGCAGACCCGGATGCTGCGCACCGCGATGGGTGAGGCGATTGCCGCGGCGCTCGAGGATCCGGAGGTCGTCGAGATTCTCTTGAACCCGGATGGGGCGCTCTGGTTCGACCGGCTCGACACCGGCCGGCGCCGGTCCGGCATCTGCCTCTCGCGTGAGGACGGCGACCGCATCATCCGGCTGGTCGCGGCGCATCTGCGCCTCGAAGTGCATCCAGGCGCACCGATCATCTCCGCCGTGCTGCCCGAGACTGGCGAGCGATTCGAGGGCATCCTGCCACCCATCGTGCGCGGTCCCACCTTCTCGATCCGCAAGCGCACGGCCGGGGTCATTCCGCTCACCAAGTACGTGGCGGAAGCGATACTCACGGAGGATCAGGCCCTCGCTCTGCGGGATGCGGTGCGGGAGCGGAAGAACATCCTGATTGCCGGCGGTACTTCGACCGGCAAAACGACGCTCGCCAATGCACTGCTCCTCGAAATCGCCCTGACCGGGGATCGGGTCCTCATGCTCGAGGACACCGTGGAGCTGCAATGCCGCGCGGACGATCACGTGCCGCTGCAAACCCGGCGGGGGCTCGCCTCCATGGCGGATCTGGTCCGCTCGGCGCTGCGCCTGCGGCCGGACCGGATCGTGGTGGGCGAGGTCCGCGGCGGCGAGGCACTCGATCTGCTCAAAGCCTGGGGCACGGGGCACCCGGGCGGCATTGCGACGATCCATGCCGGGTCGGCGCGCGGAGCGCTGACTCGCCTCGAGCAGCTCATCCAGGAAGTCGTCGTCACCGTCCCGCGCGCCCTCATCGCAGAGTCCGTCGATCTCATCGTCTTTCTCGCCGGCCGCGGACGGGCCCGGCGCGTCGAGGAGCTGTCTTGGGTCACCGGATTCGACGCGCAGGGCTACCACCTCGAGTCCGCAGTCTCTCGTTCCACCTCTCACCGCCAGGGGAGCCGTTCATGAACTCACATCGCTCGCGTCGCGTTCGTCGCGCTGTCGAATACGCAATTGCCCTGCTGATCTCAGCGTTCTACGGCGCGCCGGCATTTGCTGCCGGGTCGAACATGCCCTGGGAGGCGCCGCTGCAGGCGATTCTCGCCTCCATCCAGGGACCGGTCGCCCGCATCGTCGCGGTGATCATCATCATCGTGACGGGATTGACGCTGGCCTTCGGGGACAGCTCGGGCGGGTTTCGGCGGCTGATCCAGATCGTCTTCGGACTCTCCATCGCCTTTGCCGCCAGCTCCTTCTTCCTCACGTTCTTCAACTTCGCGGGCGGCGCGATCGTCTCCTGAGTCTATTGAGATCGTCATGCTGACCGACGACTTCGAAGTGCCGCTCCATCGCGCCCTTACCGAGCCGATCTTCCTTGCCGGTGTTCCGCGCACGGTCGCCATCGTGAACGGCACGCTCGCTGCGGCGGTCGGGATCGGACTGCAGCTCTGGCTCCCCGGGCTCGTGCTCTTCGTGATCGGGCACACGCTCGCCGTGTGGGCGGCCCGGACGGATGCGCAGTTCGTCGAGGTGTTCGCCCGGCACGCCAAGTACCCGAGTCATCTCGAGCCGTAGGGAGCGCCTGCGCATGATGAGCCTCGCCGAATACCGCAAGCGTCCCTCGTGCCTGGCCGACTTCCTGCCGTGGGCGGCGCTCGT
>JAJYTX010000472.1 GCA_021792815.1 Pseudomonadota bacterium | reverse complement strand
TGCTCGCCTGGGTGGCGAGCGTCTGGATCATTCCCGTTGCCGGGCACCGTGTTGCCGCGGGCGCGAGCGCGCCGTGAAATCCTGCGCACCCTGCTGGGGGCTCGGCTGAGGTTGCGCCGGCCGCGGCGAGCCGCATGACCGTATGCCATCGTGTCCGCAGGCATGCATCCTGCCGCGGTGACGTGGATACCCTATTCGACGAGGACTCCGGCGATCGGATCCGCAGTCCGCTGTTCGTCGAACCCGAGATCAGGATGCGCAGGCGGATCGTGCCGCGCGCAGGCGTCCCCTTTCGGCCAGCATCAGTGCGATCAGGGGAAGGGCATCGTGAAGGGGCAGCCCTGATCGCCGCGCGCTGCGGCAGCGTCATTCCAGCGCTTGAGTCGAGGATGCTCCCGGGTATAGTCGCCTTTCGGAGACCCCATGACATCCCAGTACGACCCCGGCGCCGGACGGCATCCGCAGGACGGCGTGGACATCATCCCCTTCGAAGACCGCTACGCCGACGAATTCAAGCGGCTCAACCTGGAATGGCTCAACCGGTACTTCCGGGTGGAGGTCCTGGATGAGGAAGTCCTCTCCAGGCCGCACGAGATCCTGCACGACGGTGGCGCCATTTTCCTGGCCCGCTACCGGGGGGAAATCGTGGGAACCTGCGCGCTGCTGCCCGCCGGGGAGGGGCGGTTCGAGCTCGGCAAGATGGCTGTGACGGCAGGCTGCCAGGGGCTGGGTATCGGCAGAAGGCTGCTCGAGGCCGTCATCGGCCGGTACCGTGCCGTCGGCGGTCGTGAGCTGTTTCTCGAAAGTAACAGCCGGCTGCGGCCGGCGATTAGCCTGTACCAGTCCGCCGGGTTCGTGCCGGTTCCCGCTCCGACCCGGTCCCATTACGAGCGAGCGGATATCTACATGGTGTATCGCACCCCCACCACCGAAGATCCCGTCTAGAGCGCCGGCTGCGGCGGCCGATTGCCCGGTTCGGCGCTTCTCGGCCGGCCGTCGTGAGCCGGCGACGAAGCGGCTGCGCCCGATCAGGACCCTGGCATAGGCTTCCCCAAGGCGCCCCTCCCAGCGACTGCGCAACTTTCCAGCGCGAGCCGTGTTCTTGTCTGAAACGATGACCGACCCGTGCACTTGGCAAGCTCCAGGCCCGATCCGCAACAGTTCGCAGCGTTCATGCGCGCCTATCAGGACATGGTTTTCTCCACATCGCTCCGCCTGACCGGCAATGCGTCACAGGCCGAGGACATCAGCCAGGACGTATTCCTCAAGGCATACGAGCACTTCGATCGCCTGCGCGCGAGCCCCACGGCGGGCGGGTGGCTGAAGACGGTCGCAACCCACCTGACGCTCAATCACCTGATCCGTCACCGCAAGCGCTGGCGCCTGTTCTCGGAGGTCTTCGCCGAGGACGAGCAGGAAGAGGACCTCGGGGCCGCGGCCGCCGTGTTCGAGGACATCCTAGCGGGGATGGACCGCGAGCGGCGCGGCGCGCTTATCGAGCAGGCGCTGCAGCGGCTGCCCGAGCATCAGCGCGTGCCGCTCGTGCTCTACCACTTCGAGGAAATGCCGTATCAGGACATCGCCCGCCGGCTGGGCCACTCCCTCGCCAAGGTCAAGACCGACATCCTGCGGGGCCGCCTCGCCCTGGCCGGGCTCCTGAGGCAGAGCGGTCTTGCGCCGCCACCGCGCCGCGGCAGCGCACCATGAGCCGTCGCGAACGGGAAGAGAAACTGGAACGTCTGGCAGGCCAGGCGCTGCGGACGCTGCCGCCCCGATCGGCGCCGGCCTCGTTGGAAGCGCGGGTTCTGCATGAGATCGGGCGCCGTGCCGCGCTGCCCCGCTGGCGATCCGGGATCGCGCACTGGCCGACCGCAGCCCGCGCGCTGCTGAGTGTGGTCTGCGGCCTGTGCTTGCCGCTGCTGTGGGTGCTCGGTTCAAAGGTGGGACCGCGCCTCGCGGGGCTGCTGGCCGGAACCGGTGTCGCCCACCAGATCAGCGCGGTCCTCACCACCGGCGATGCGCTCCTGTCGCTGGTCGAGCTGGCCGCGCGCCTGCTGCGACGGATCCCGAGCGAGTGGCTGTTCGCCGGTCTGATCCTCACCGGTGCCGTCTATGGGGCGCTGGCCGCGATCGGCTACCTGCTCGTCTCGCTCACCTTGCCGCATTCCAGGTCCCCCTCCGTATGAAACACTCCCTACGCTTGCTGTGCGGCGTGCTCGTCTTCTGCCTGAGCTGCTGGTGCGTGCCCCTCCGGGCCACGGCAACCGATCCGCCCGTCATCCTGCATGCTGCACGACTCACTGCGCTCACCGCTTCCCTCCAGGCGAAGCGCGGCAACGGCATCGACGTCGTCGAGGGTGCCACGCGGACCCACATCAGCTCGGCCGGGATCGGCAGCACCGGCGGCATACCGTCCCGCACGGCTCAGGTGCCCGGTCCGCCGATCCCCGCCCTGCGCCTCGAGGCCGGGGCGGCCCCCGACGGCGGCGGGCAGTGTCACGGCAACGAAGTGGTCGCGGTCGGCCACGATGTCAAGCTCCCTGCGGGGCAGAACGCCTGTGATGTCGTCGCGATCTTCGGCAACGCCGTGGTGCACGGCGATGTCTCCGATTCGGTAGTGAGCGTCTTCGGCAATTCCGATGTGGATGGCGCAGTGGGCAACAGCGCGGTGGCCGTGCTGGGCAACCTGCACATCGGCCGCACGGTGGGCCAGAGCGCGGTAGCGGTGCTGGGCAGCGTGGACCTCGGACCGCGTGCGGTAATCGGCGGACGGGTCGTGAGCATTCTGGGCTCGGCCACGAGCACGCCCACCACGGTGATCCGCGGCGGCACCGTCAATCTGATGTCGGGGCTCGTCCACGCGCTTCCGGGTCTTCAGGCCTGGAGCACGCACTGCCTGATCTTCGGCCGCCTGCTCGCACCGCGGCTCGACATCGGTTGGGCGTGGGGCGCGGCGCTCGCCGTCCTGGCGCTCTATCTGCTTCTGGCGGCCCTGTTCCGCGAAGGACTGGGACGTTGCGTGCGCACGCTCGAAGATCATCCGGGACCGTCGATTCTCGCGGCGCTCGCCATGGTGCTGCTGACGCCGGTCCTGATGTTGGCCCTGGTCA
>JAJYTX010000471.1 GCA_021792815.1 Pseudomonadota bacterium | reverse complement strand
TGCTGCCGGCGCTGCATGGCGCACTGCTCAAGAACGAGCAGGACGTGCACCTGTTCGAGCAGCTCGTGTTCCTGCACCGCCGGGCGCGTTGAGCGGCGCCGGCAGCGGCGGATCCTCTCCCGACAGCACGGCATGCTCGTCAACTTCTTCTTCGGACTGCGGGCCGCCGGCGTGCCGGTCAGCATCACCGAGCTGCTGACGCTGCTCGAAGCGCTACGGGCGCGTACGGCGGGACTGTCCGCACAGGAATTTTACTTTCTGGCGCGTGCCTGTCTGGTGAAGGACGAGCGGCATTACGACCGGTTCGACCGGGTGTTCGCCGAGGTGTTCGAGGGCGCGGAGCGGTTGTTCGCCGAGCTGCTTGCCGCACAGGTCCCCGGTGAATGGCTGCGAGGACTGGTCGCCCGTACGTTGTCGGACGAGGAGCGGCGTGCCATCGAGTCCCTGGGCGGCTGGGAGAAGCTTCTCGAGACGCTGCGCGAGCGTCTGCGCGAGCAGCAGGAAGCCCATCACGGCGGCAGCAAATGGATCGGCACCGGCGGCACATCGCCGTTCGGTTCCGGGGGTTATCACCCCGAGGGGATGCGTTTCGGTCAGGTCGGCGCGCGGCAGCGCCGCGCGGTGAAGGTGTGGGAGCGGCGCGAGTACCGAAACTTCGACGACTCGGTCGAGCTCGGCACGCGCAATATGAAGCTTGCCCTGCGCAGACTGCGCAAGTTCGCCCGCGAAGGCGTCGCCGACCAGCTGGATCTGGATGGCACAATCAGCGCCACGGCCCGCAACGCCGGGCTGCTCGACGTGAAGCTCGTGGCGGAGCGGCGCAATGCGGTCAAGGTGCTGCTGTTTCTCGATGTCGGCGGCTCGATGGACGATCACGTGAGGGTGTGCGAGGAGATGTTTTCCGCCGCACGCAGCGAGTTCAGGCATCTCGAGCATTTCTATTTCCACAACGTGCCGTACGAGAGGGTCTGGAAGGACAACCGCCGCCGCGCTGCGGCCATTCCGACGCTCGAGGTGCTGCGGACCTATGGGCATGACTATCGGGTCATCCTGGTGGGCGATGCGACCATGAGCCCCTACGAGATCCTGCAGCCGGGCGGCAGCGTCGAGCACTGGAACGGCGAGGCCGGCGCGGTGTGGGTACAGCGGCTTTGCGCGGCTTTCCCCCGTCTGGTCTGGCTCAATCCGGAGCCGCTGGAGCGCTGGGAGTACACCGACTCGCTGCGCCTGCTCAAGGGTTTGGTCGGCGAGCGCATGTTCCCGCTGACCCTCGAGGGGCTCGATGCGGCCATCGTGGAGTTGCGCCGCACCGCGGCGCTGCCGCCGCGGCCGCAGACCGGCGGCAGCTGAGGCCGGTGGGACCGATCGGAACGCGGCACGCGCCTGCGGCAGGCGCTCTTTCCGTCGCCGCGGCGACCGGCCGTCAGATCGTGTTGCCTGCTCCGGACCGTTGCATCGATGCCACGGAGGGGCGCTCGGGAGCGGCCCTGATCGGCGCCTGGGCCGGACCTCGAGGCGACGATGGCTCGAATTTCCCGTCCGGGCGCGGCGCCACTTGCCGCGTCCGCCCCGTCATGGTATGAAGGATCCGTGACTCAGTCCCGCTTCAGCCGCTCGTATTATCGATTTTTTTGGCCGCATTCACCGGCGGTTGGCGGGCTATGGTCGAGTCGATGATGTAGTCGAGACGAGATAAACCCGAAAAAACCGCCAGAACCCTGGCGGTTTTTTTTTCGCCCGGGGACTGGTCAGCGGAGACGAACATGCATTCCCAGACCGATGACCTGCGCATCCGCGGGATGACCGAGCTCGCGACGCCCGAGCAGCTGATCCTCGAGCGTCCTTGCACCGACCGTGCGGCCGCCACGGTACGCGGTGCCCGCGGGACGCTGCACCGGATTCTCGTGGCCGAGGACGACCGTCTCGCCGTGGTCATCGGGCCCTGCTCGATCCACGACGTGCACGCTGCGCGCGAGTACGCCGGACGCCTTGCGCGTGAACGCGTGCGACTCAGCGCCGAGCTCGAGATCGTCATGCGCGTCTATTTCGAGAAGCCGCGGACGACGGTCGGCTGGAAGGGCCTGATCAACGATCCGGATCTCGACGGTAGCTTCCACATCAACCACGGTCTGCAGCTGGCACGCGGGCTGCTGGTCGACATCAATGAGCTCGGCGTGCCGGCCGGATGCGAGTTCCTCGATATGATCACGCCGCAGTACATTGCCGATCTGGTCGCCTGGGGGGCGATCGGCGCGCGCACGACGGAAAGCCAGGTCCACCGGGAGCTCGCCTCGGGTCTTTCCTGTCCGATCGGATTCAAGAACGGAACCGACGGCAATGTGCGGATTGCCGTGGATGCGGTGCGGGCGGCCTCGCAGCCGCATCACTTTCTCGCGGTGACCAAGCAGGGCCGCAGCGCGATCGCCGCCACGGCGGGCAACGCCGACTGCCACGTCATCCTGCGCGGGGGCCGGCATCCCAATCACGATGCGGCCAGCGTCGAGGCGGCATGCCGGGAGATGAGCAGCGCCGGGCTCGCCCCTCGACTGATGATCGATGCGAGCCACGGCAACAGCGGCAAGCGCCCCGAGCGGCAGCCGGAAGTCGTTGCAGACATTGCGGCGCAGATCGCAGCGGGCGATCAACGCATCGCCGGCATCATGATCGAGAGCAATCTCTTCGCGGGTCGACAGGACCTGTTGCCGGGGCGTCCTCTGCGCTACGGCCAGAGCATCACGGACGGATGCATCGACTGGGAAACTTCGGTGGGAGTGCTCGATCGGCTCGCCGCGGCCGTCGCGCGCCGGCGTGCGCTCACTGGGCGGGGCCAGGCGACCACAGCGGTTCAGGCCTGCTGATTCGCTGCGGGACTCGCCGTCCGCCGGCCGGCTGCGCGCGAGGCCACCCATGCCGGTTGGCAGGGGTGGAGCATTCGCGGCGCAGCTGCCGCCGTGGTGGCAAGACCCAACGCATCGCCCTCACACGGCCGCGAAGGCCTGCTCGATGTCGGCGATCAGGTCATCCAGATGCTCGATGCCGATGGACAGGCGAACCAGGTCCGCGCTGACGCCGGCCTTCTTCAATTCCGCGTCGTTGAGCTGCCGGTGCGTCGT
>JAJYTX010000470.1 GCA_021792815.1 Pseudomonadota bacterium | reverse complement strand
GGGGCGTGGCTTCTTCTCCGGACTGCTGCAGGAAGGCTACGTGCTCGGCTTCCTGCTTGCCGCGGCCGTCTCGCGCCTGTTCTTCGCCGCCGTCGGCTGGCGCGGGCTGTTCGTCATCGGCGCGCTGCCGGCGCTGCTCGTGCTCTACATCCGCTTCGGCGTCGGGGAGTCGCCGGCGTGGCTCGAGGGCCGTCACGCCCGGCGCGCAACCCTGGGGGAGCTGTGGCGTACGGCCGTCGCGAATGCGCCGCTGCTGCTGTACATGATCGTGCTGATGGCGCTCTTCAACGCCTTCTCGCACGGCTCGCAGGACCTGTACAAGCCGTTCCTCATCACGCAGCGCGGGCTTTCGGGCGAGCGCGCCGACGATCTGCTGATGCTGATGAACATCGGGGCGCTGTTCGGCGGCATGACCTTCGGCGCGCTCTCCGAGCGGATCGGCCGCAGAAAGGCGATCGCGTGCGCGGCGCTGCTCGCCCTGCCGGTGATCCCGCTGTGGACCTACGCTCCGGGCGTACCGCTGCTCGCGCTCGGTGCGTTCCTGATGCAGTTCCTGGTGCAAGGGGCGTGGGGCATCGTCCCGGCGCACTTGAACGAGCTGTCCCCGCCGGGCGTACGCGCGATCCTGCCGGCCTTCGCCTACCAGCTCGGCAACTTCGCGATGGCGCTGCTCGCGCCGCTGCAGTCCGGCATCGCCGCCCGCCATGGGCACGACCTCGCGGCCGTGCTCGCCTGGACACTCGGCATCGTCGCCGTGGCGTTGACGGTGGCGACGCTCCTCGGCAAGGAAGCGAAGAGCGTCGCGTTCGTCAACACGCCGGGCCAGCACTGAGCCGGCCGGTACCGGGAGTTCAGTCCGCGGGCTTGATGAACTTCAGCAGGTAGGCGTCGGCGTAGCCGATGGCCGCGTAGTGTCGGCGGGCCGCCGCAGTCTGGTCCGCCAGCGTCGGCGGCAGGAGAAAGACCGGCACGTTGCGCGGATCCTTCGGGTTGGCGAGGGCCTCGGAGGTCCCGCCGAGCTCGAAGCCGGCCGACTCGGCCTCGTGGATCACGAAGGCCTGGGGCAGGCGCGCCATCGGGAAGCACGTGGGCAGCGGCGTTCCGGGCGCACAGCGATGGCCGGCGATGCCGAGAATGCCGCCCGGCTTGAGCACGTGGTAGGCGCTGCGCAGGAACTTCTCGAGGAAGATCGGCGTCACCTCGTGGTGCACGTTCTCGAACATCAGATCATGCATGTTGTTGAACGTGACCACCATGTCGGCGGAATCCGGCGCGCCGAGATGCAGGTAGTTCGGCAGCTCGAACGGCTCGAGCCGCACCCGGCCGTAGACGGCCGGATCCGCCGCGAGCTTGTGCTGGTAGTAGAGCGCCGAGCGGTGCGCGTAGCCGCTCGTGCCGGCCACGGGGGACGTTGCCTCGATGAGCTGGCCGTGCGCGTGCAGGAACGGCGCGAGAATCTCCGTGTACCAGCCCCCTCCGGGCAGCACTTCGACCACGCGCATGTTCGGGCGGATGCCGAAGAACTCCAGCGTTGCGAGCGGATGGCGGTACGGGTCCCGCTTCTTGTAGGCCGGGGTGCGCTGCGGGCCGTTGATGGCGGCTTCGAGCGCCTGCCGCACGGCGGGCGGCGTGGCCGCGAAGGCCGGGACGGTCCAGGCGAGGACTGCCGCGGCGGCGACGGCCACCCGCCGGAGCGTCGGCGAGCACCGGCCCGCAAGCCGGCGAGAGGGGATGCGCGAAACGGTCGCAACAGACGGGGTCATGGCGCGGTCTCCGTTACCGAAAGACGCTAACGATAGCGCGGCTTGCCTTCAGCACCAACTCCACCGCTGCGGATCGCCCTCTCGCCGGGCATCCTCTCGGATTACCCCGCGACGGGTCGGTACCGCTGCCGCCGTCTCCCGGTGCGTGCCCCCCCCGGAGGAAACCCGCATTGACTCGATCGGCCTCAATCCCCGCCGATCAGCATCGGTTTCAGATAGGGCCAGAGGGTATCGAGCACCAGCGGCTCGCCGCGGGCATCGGGATGCAGGCCGTCCGCTTGCATCAGGCGGCGGTGCAACGCCACCTTGTCGAGCAGAAAGGGCACGAGGCGCAGGTGATATCGCCGTGCGAGAGCCGGGTACATGTCCGCGAACGCCTGCGCATACCGTGGCCCGTAGTTCGGCGGGATGAGCATGCCGACCAGCAGCACGCGCACGCCGGCGGCCTGGGCCATGCGCACCATGGCGGCGAGGTTTTTTTCCGCGAGAGTAAGCGGCAAGCCCCTCAACCCATCGTTCGCACCGAGCTCGAGGATCAGGATACCCGGTCGGTGCGCTTTGAGCGCGTGCGGCAGCCGCACCAGGCCCCCGGCGGTGGTCTCACCGCTGACGCTGGCGTTGGTGATCCGGTACCGGTACCCTTCGCTGCGCAGTCTCCTGGCGAGCAGCGCCACCCAACCCTGATCGGGCCGCAGGCCGTGCGCGGCGCTCAGGCTGTCGCCGAACACGAGGATGCTGCGGCGTGCCGCCGCCGCGCACTGGAACGCGATGAACATCAACCCGATGCCCAACGCGCACGCCCACAGCCGGGACGCCCGCACCGACGCGCGGGCCTCAGGCGCCGCGGACGGCAGGGCGCCAGAGGCGCTCACGCATGCTCCCGGCAAGCTCGACAGTGTTCTCACGGCAGAGGGTCTCTCCAGGCAGGTCGACAGTCCGGAAGGCCGGCTCACTATAGTGCACGATGTGTCGCTCGACATCGCCGCGGGCGAATCGGTCGCCATCGCCGGGCCCTCCGGCGCAGGCAAATCGACCCTGCTCGCCTTGCTCGCCGGACTCGATCTGCCGAGCGCCGGTCGCGTGCTGTTCGAGGGGCAAGACCTCACGAAGCTCGACGAGGACGGGCGAGCGCGCCTCAGGGCCGAGCGCGTCGGCTTCGTGTTTCAGGCATTCCACCTCGTCCCGGCCCTCACCGCGCTCGAGAATGTCATGCTGCCCCTGGAGCTCGCCGGGCGCGCCGGGGCGCGCGAGGCGGCGCTCGAGACGCTGCGCGGCGTGGGGCTGGCCGATCGCACCGGCCACTATCCGCGCCAGCTCTCGGGCGGTGAGCAGCAGCGCGTCGCCCTGGCGCGGGCCTT
>JAJYTX010000469.1 GCA_021792815.1 Pseudomonadota bacterium | reverse complement strand
CCCGCAGTCCTTCGATGCCGATCACCTTCAGGTCCTGCGTGACGACCGCCAGCGGGTCCGTGGCAGCGCCCATCCTGCAGGTGCCCGCCGGGTGGAACACGGTTTTCGCCGTCGAGCGAATGTAGTCCCGGAGGCGTTCGGCGCTGGACTCGATTCCGGTCCTGGGCAGTACGCGCCGCTCGAGCAGGCCGGCCAGCGGCGGTGCCTCGAGCATTTTCAGCGCGAGCCGCACGCCGCGTACGAGCGTCTCGAGATCTTCCGGTTCCGCCAGCGCATTGGCATCGAACAGCGCAGAATCGCGGCTGTCGGCCGACCGCAGCCTGACGGTGCCGCGCGAGCGCGGACGCAGAAAGCACGGATTGAGGCTGATGCCGTGCCCGGATTGCGGTTCACGGTCGATGAAGCCGACCAGGCTGGGAACGACATGGAACTGCACATCGGGCCGGCCGATGTCCCGGGTGTCGGCGAAGCCGCCGGACTCCACCACGTTCGAGGTCAACAGACCGGTGCGAAACAGGAGGTATTGCAGCAGGTTGCGCCCGGCGCGCAGCCCCCGGTCCTGGCCGAGCATCGAAATCGGACTGCGGGTCGCGGCCTGGACCGGCACCTCGAGATGGTCCTGAAAATTCTCCCCCACCCCCGGCAGGTCGGCAACGACCTCGATCCCGAGGTCGCGCAGATGCCGGGCGTTTCCGATGCCGGAAAGCTGCAGCAGTTGCGGACTGGAAAGGGCGCCGGCGGCCAGCAACACCTCGCGGTTGCAGCGGAAGCGTCGGCCGCCCTCCAGTTCGACCCCGATGGCCCGGCGCTCTTTCAGCAGCACGCGCCGCACCCGCGTCCGGGTCAGGATCGTCAGGTTTCCGCGGCGCCGCGCGTCGTGCAGAAATGCCCGCGCCGCGCTCCATCGCCTGCCGCGCCACGTGGTCTGCTGGTAGAAGCCGACGCCGAGCTGCTCCCAACCGTTGAAGTCGCTGTTCAGTGGCAGTCCCGAGGCAACGGCGGCCTCGACGAACGCCGTGGACAACGCATGGCGATGGCGCGGATTCGACACGCGCAGTGGCCCGGTGGTGCCATGAAAGGGTCCGCCGAGTGTCTCATTGGCCTCGATGTCCCTGAATACCGGCAGCACGTGCTCGTAGGACCAGCGGCTGCAGCCGCAAGCGGCCCAATCGTCGTAATCCTGCCGGTGGCCGCGCACGTAGATCATGGCATTGATCGAGCTGCCACCGCCGAGCACCTTGCCTTGCGGTACGTGCGCGGCACGCCCATTGAGTCCCTGCTGCGGCTCCGAGCGGTAAAAGTGCACGTCGCGGCCGCGAGCCATGACTTTGAAAAAGGTGGCCGGGATATGAATGAACGGATCCGTGTCGCGATGACCCGTCTCGAGCAGCAACACCCGCTGTCGGGGATCTTCTGACAGGCGGGCGGCCAGCACACAGCCGGCGGATCCGCCGCCGACCACGATATAGTCGAAGTGGTCTCCCGTCATGCGCCGGTGCGTACCTCGGCCACCGAGTCGGCTCTTGCGCGCGGCTCTGCCAACATCCCGTGGGGGCTGCGCCGGTTGTGCGCCGGTCGATTGGCCAGCATGAAGAAACCTTCTCCTGGAGACGACCGCCGCGGCATGCCGTTGGCGATGGGCCGATGGCCGCAAGCGACGAATCATAGGACCGAGGGGCGAGGTGCACGCCACGATCGGGGAACGCAACTCCCACCCACGAGGAACCTGTCGCCGGATCTGTCACGCTTGCGCGCCCATCGATGCGTGCGGACCGAGCACCCCGAGCCGGCGCGGCGCACTGTGTTGCCAGGGAGGTGCTTGCACCCGCCGGATCGAGCGCCGAGAGGGTGTGCGTGCGGATCGATGCTTGTACACTCCACAGGATTCCGAACGCGGTGTTGGTCGCCGCACCTGCAAGAGAGGCACGCCATGACCCACGCTCCCGTCCCCTATGACCCTGAACTCGAGGAGGGCCTTGCGGCGTTCATGGCCGTCGTCGAGCAGGTGCCCCTGCGAGCGGACACGATTGCGCAGAACCGCGCAATTTTCGCCGCCACCGTACCGTCGATGGAGACCCTCGTGGCGGGCCGTCCCGTCGAGTGGGAAGATCGGCTCGTCCCCGGCCCGGCAGGCGCGCCCGACGTCAGGGTCACGATCGTGCGTCCGAAGGGAGGGACGGCTCCCGGGGCCGCGGGGATTTACCAGATTCACGGCGGCGGCATGATTCTCGGAACGCGGTTCTTCGGCATCGAAGACCTCATGCACTCGGCGTTGGAGCACGGCACGGTCGGTGTCACGGTCGAATATCGGCTGGCCCCCGAGAATCCAGCGCCGGCACAGGCGGAAGACTGTTATGCCGGCCTGAAGTGGATGGCCGAGCACGCTGCGCAACTGGGTTTCGACCCGAAGCGGCTGCTGCTTTCCGGGTTCAGCGCCGGCGGCGGAATCGCCGGGGCGGTGGCGCTCATGGCGCGGGATCGCCGCGGCCCGCAGATCGCCGCCGTCTACATGGGGGCACCGATGCTCGATGACCGCAACGACACGGTGTCGAGCCGTCAGTACGACGGCATCGGAGCGTGGGACCGAAACAACAACCACACGGGCTGGAGTGCCGCGCTCGGCGCGCGCCGCGCAACCCCCGACGTGCACCCGTACCAGGCGCCCGCTCGCGCGACCGACCTGTCAGGCCTGCCGCATACCTACATCGAGGTCGGCGCGGCCGAGGTATTCCGCGACGAGTCGGTCGACTACGCCTCACGCATCTGGGCGACCGGTGGCCAGTGCGAGCTCCACGTCTGGGCCGGGGCGTATCACGGCTTTTCTAACTCCGCGAATGCCCGGGTCACTGCGGCAGCTGCGGCAGCCAAACGCAACTGGCTGTCCCGCGTATTAGGCCTCTGAGGCGCCGCAAGGGCGAGGGCGTGCGGAAGTTGTCAAAGCAGCGCGGATCGGCCACTATCGCTGTCGGCCGCTGAGCACGCTGCGACCTGTCCGGCGGCCCCCCGTGCCAATATGAGCTGAGACACCTGCCTAGGGCAATTTAAACTACAGGCAGATGCAGTCATGACCGACAATGGGATAGATTCCTTGATCAGTACACAGGCGAGTCCTGCAGCGTGGGATGC
>JAJYTX010000468.1 GCA_021792815.1 Pseudomonadota bacterium | reverse complement strand
GAACCCCCCAATCCCATCGTCAACCAGCTGGTGATCATGCCCGACATCGAGAAACGCCTCGAAGCCTTCGTGCGCTTCGCGCACGGCATCGTGGTGTTCCCGGGCGGCGTCGGCACGGCCGAGGAGATCCTCTACCTGCTCGGGATCCTGCTCGACCCGGCGAACCGCGACCAGCCCTTCCCGGTGGTGCTCACCGGGCCGCGCTCGAGCGCCGCTTATTTCGATCACATCGGCCGATTCATCCGCGGTACGCTCGGTGAGCAGGCCTTCCGGCGTCTGAACGTCATCATCGATGATCCGGCCGAGGTGGGCCGCCACGTGGTGCATGGCGTCGAAGCGGTCCGCGAGTTCCGCCGCCAGCGCAGGGACTCCTATAATTTCAACTGGCTGCTGGCTGTCCCGCCGGAGTTCCAGCAGCCGTTCCAGGTGACGCACGAGTCGATGCGGGCGCTCTCCCTCGGTCGCGACCAGCCCATGCATCAGCTGGCCGCCAATCTGCGGCGCGTCTTTTCGGGCATCGTGACCGGCAACGTCAAAGAGCACGGTATTCAGGCGATCGAACGTGATGGCCCGTACGAGCTTGCGGGCGATGCGCACGTGATGCAGCTGCTCGACGAGCTGTTGAGCGCATTCCTGTCTCAGGGCCGCATGAAGCTGCCCGGAAGCGTCTATCGCCCCGTCTATCGCCTGGTGGCCTAGCGGCCCCTGGCGCCGTCGCGGCGGTGCGAAGCCTTCCGACCGCGCGGCGCACTGCTGCGGACATGACATAACGTTGCCGCGGCAATGCGTTGCCGGCAAGGGTCGGTCTGCCTGTGAACCAGTTCCTGAATGACCGTCATGGAAGACGTACTCTGCCGATGCAGCCACAGGAGTCCGGTGATGAGCGCACCATTCAGGGGTCGCGACGTTTCTCCCGCCCGAAAGGAGCCTTCCGACCCCGTGCGGCCGGCCCGGGCGCCGTCCGAGGCCTTCCCGAGCTGGGCCGAACGGATGCACAGCGCCCCGGCGCGGCACGAGGCGATCACCCGCAATCTCAATACCTGGTCGAGCTACAAGAGCTGGGCGGAGCGCATGCGCAGCACCTGGCAGGGCGATGCGGAGCGTGAAGCGCCGCCGGAGTGGAACTCCGCCGACTATCGTCCGCCCAATCACTGATGGAATTTCTGCTGCGCTGCTGGGACGAGCTCGACGATCTGGCCGCTCTGTGCCGCCACCTGGCGCGCGTCGCGATGGCCCACGCGGGAGCGTTGCGCCTGCCGCTGCCCGCCCGAAACGATTCACCGGGCGCATCTGATCCGGCCCCACGCGCCCGTGTTGCCCCGGTCATCGCCCGATGCAAGGCTCGGGACGCGGTCCGTCTATCGATCTGAGCCCGCGCCTGTGGGCTGCACGGCCCGGCGGCGGTACCCGCTGGTGAGCGGGGCCCTCGATGCCGCTCCGTACGGGGCCGTGCCAATGGCTTGTGGCCGTCGCGTGGGGCTCGGAAAGAGTCTCTCTGCCAGGCGTCGGCGCATGACGGCATCCCGGACGTCCTGATCCTCCAGACCGGGTTTCTCGTAGCCTGGGATGCGGTGCGCGCTCTGGCACGGGCCACCCTGACCGTGCCGTCGCTTCCTTCGTTCGTAGCGCCCATATTGAAATTCCCTTCCCGGCACCCAAAATGCCACGCTCCGGACAGCGTGCGGGAGCGAACTGATGAACACTGGGCCAGAACCCCCTTCGAATGCGGCGGCGGACCGCCAGACCCACGGATTTCAGGCGGAAGTGCGGGAGCTGCTGAAGCTCATGATCCACTCCCTGTACAGTCACAGGGAAATTTTCCTTCGCGAGCTGATTTCGAACGCCTCGGATGCCTGTGATCGGCTGCGGTTCGCGGCGATCGGCGATCCTGCGCTTCTCGCCAGTGACACCGAGCTGGCCATCCGCGTGGAAGCGGATGCGGCCGCGGGCACCGTGACGATCATCGACAACGGGATCGGTATGACGCGCGAGGAGGCGATCGCCAATCTCGGCACGATCGCCCGCTCTGGAACCGCGGAGTTCTTCCGCTCGCTGTCCGGGGAGCGGCAGAAGGATGCCCAGCTGATCGGCCAGTTCGGCGTCGGGTTCTACTCGGCTTTCATCGTGGCCGACCGGGTGGAGGTGCTGTCCCGCAAAGCCGGATTGCCGGCCGCCAGCGGTGTTCACTGGGAATCACGCGCCGATGGCGAATTCACGGTGCAGAGCGTGGACCGTGAAGAGCGCGGCACAGCGGTCAAGCTGCACCTGAAGTCGGAGGCGAAGGAGTTTGCCGATGCGTTCCGGCTTCGAACGCTGATCCGGCGGTACTCGGACCACATTGCTTTCCCGGTCCGGATGCGCAAGGAAGGCGAGGCTTCGCTCGAGTACGAGACCGTCAATCAGGCCAAGGCGCTCTGGGTGCGTCCCCGTGCCGAGATCCCGGAAGAGGAGTACCGTCAGTTCTATCAGCATCTGGCGCATGACTTCACCGATCCGCTCGCCTGGAGCCACAATCGGGTCGAGGGTAAGCGCGAGTACACGAGCCTCCTCTACCTCCCGGGCCGCGCGCCGTTCGACCTGTGGCAGCGCGATGCGGTCCACGGGCTGAAACTGTACGTGAAGCGCGTGTTCATCATGGATGATGCCGAGCAGTTTCTGCCTTTGTACCTGCGTTTCGTGAAGGGAGTGGTCGATTCCAGCGATCTGCCGCTCAATGTGTCGCGAGAGCTGCTGCAGCAGGAGCCGGAAGTCGAGGCGATCCGCGGCAGCCTCACCAAACGCGTGCTCGACATGCTCTCGAAGCTGGCGAAGGACGAGCCGCAGAAGTACGAGACGTTCTGGAAGGAGTTCGGCACCGTGCTCAAGGAGGGCGTCGGGCAGGATGTGCCCAACCGGCCGGCCCTGCTGCCGCTGCTGCGCTTTGCCAGCAGCCACCAGCCGGGCGATGAGCCCGTGGTCAGCCTGGCGCAGTACGTGCAGCGCATGAAGCCCGGTCAGGACCGGATCTACTACATCATCGCCGAGAGCGTCGCCGCGGCGCGCAGGAGTCCGTATATCGAGCAGCTGCTCGAGCGGGGCCTGGAGGTGCTGCTGCTCGGCGAGCGCATCGACGAATGGGTCATGGGCCAG
>JAJYTX010000467.1 GCA_021792815.1 Pseudomonadota bacterium | reverse complement strand
CTGCGCTATCTCCGGGCCACACAGCGCGCCGACGGCCACTGGAACCAGAATCAGTGGCTGGGAGGCTCGCCTTACTGGGGCGCGGTGCAGCTCGACGAGACCGCCTTCCCGGTGCTGCTGGCCGCCGTGCTGCACGAGCGCGGGGCGCTCGACGGCGTCGAAGTCAGCGACATGATCCAGCGGGCGCTCTCCTTCATCGTGCGCAACGGCCCCGCCTCGGACCAGGACCGCTGGGAAGAGGACGCGGGCATCAACACCTTCACCCTGGCGGCGTGCATCGCGGCGCTCGTCTGCGGCGCGGCGTACCTTCCCGAGGACGCGCGCGGGCTCGCGCTCGCGGTGGCCGATTACTGGAACGCCAGTCTGGAGGAGTGGACCGTGGCCACGGACACGCCGCTGGCGCGCCTGCACGACATCCCCGGGTATTACGTGCGGGTGGCGCCGCGGGATGCGATGCGCGACCGCGCGGCGCTGCATTCGCCGCTGCCCATCCGCAACCAGCAGATCGACCCCGGACTGTCGGCCGCGGCCCAGATCGGCGTCGATTTCCTGCAGCTGGTGCGCTTCGGACTGCGGGCGGCCGACGACCCGCTGATCGTGGCCACGGTGAAACTGGTCGATGCGCTGCTGAAGGTCGACTCGCCGAGCGGTCCGAGCTGGCATCGATACAACGACGACGGTTACGGCGAGCATGACGACGGCTCGGCGTACGATGGGACCGGACGGGGGCGGGCCTGGCCGTTGCTCACCGGCGAGCGAGGTCACTACGAGCTCGCTGCCGGACGCGAAGCGCTGCCCTATCTGCAGGCGATGGTGCGCATGGCCTCCCAGGGCGGCATGCTGCCCGAGCAGGTCTGGGACAGCGATCCGATCGCCTCGAAGGGGCTTCAGCTCGGGCGGCCGACCGGCGGGGCGATGCCACTGGTCTGGGCCCATGCGGAGTACATCAAACTCGCAGTCTCCCGGGCACTGGGCCGTCCCTTTGACCGGCCGGAGCGTCTCTGGCAGCGCTATCGGGGCGGACGACCACCCCTGAAGCGCGTGATCTGGTGTGCGCACGCTCCGGCCGGCCGCTTGCCTCGGGGGGCGGCTCTGACGCTGGCGCTCACCGCGCCGGGGGTGTTCCGCTGGAGCCTCGACGGTTGGCGGAACATCCGCGAGAGTCGCACCACGGCCAACCCCCTGGGGCTGCATATCGTCGAGATCGATGCCGGTTCGCTGCAGGGCGCGGCCCGTGTCGATCTCACCTATCGGCTCGAGCCGAGCGGCGAGTGGGCGGGGCAGGACTACGGTATCGAGGTGGTGCCGCCAGTGTGCGGGGACTGAGGTAAACTCGCAGGGCCCGGGACCTGTCTGTCAACGGACTGAACTTCCGGGCGTTGAGTCGGTCAGAGAGTACTGGAGATAATCATGATGGCCTGGAAATCCCCGCGCGGGACACATAAAAAGATCGGGCTGGTCGTCCTGGGCGCAATCGCCGCTCTGCTCACCGGCTGTGCGACCGGGCCCGTGGTCCGCACCCAGACTGCCGTAGGCGCCAACCTGACCGGGGCGCACACCTTCGCATACGTCAAGCGGCCGGGTACGGATACCGGGCCCTACACCTCCCTGACCACACAGCGCCTCGAGCGGGATGTCACTCAGCAGATGCAGGCGCGCGGCTACTCGCTCGCGAGCCCGGGTGAGACACCCGACCTGCTGGTGGACTTCCGTATCACGACCCATGACCGGGTCGAGGGCGGTGGTTTCGCACCGATGTACGCCGGAGGATACTGGGGGTCGGGCTGGGGATGGCCGTACGGTCCGGGTTGGGGTTGGGGCTGGGGTTGGGGCTGTTGCGGTGGCGATTACTACAATGACGTCCGTACCGTCACGACTGCGGCGCTCACCATTACGGTCATCAACGCCTCGGATCGCATGGCGGTCTGGAGCGGTACCACGGCGTCGGAGGTCACTCGGCACGCGATGAATCATCCCGGACAGTCGATCGATCGGGCGGTTACCCAGATCTTCGCGCACTACCCGGTGCCCGTCGCGCATTGAGGGCGCAGCCGGACTTCTTTCGGAGCCGCAGACCGATCCGGGCGCGTCAGCCTCCCGACCGCCGGGCCGGGTAGCCGAGGCGGGACAGCTCCGCCACCAGGCGGTCGCGGTGTTCCCCCTGGATCTCGATCACCCCGTCACGCACGGCGCCGCCCGCGCCGCATAACTTTTTCAGCCGACGGGCGAGCGCCTCGAGTTCCGTTGCGGCGAGCGGCAGTCCGGTGATCACCGAAACACCCTTGCCTGCGCGACCGGCGACCTCGCGCCCCACACGCACGCGTGCCTCGGCTCCCGGGCGGACGCCGGCGCTGGGCGCGGCCGAGGGCCGGTTGGGCTCTCTGCGCAGCACCACGCCGCGAGCGGTCTGAATACGTGTCATGGGGACATTATGGACGGCGGCGCGTTGCCCGGCCAGACGCGCGCTGCCGATCCGGTGGATGAGACGGTCATTGCGCCCACTGCGGCATTTGCGGACGGATTGGAACGTGCGTTGCACGTTCCGGGCTGTAAGATTCGCACCGCGCCCAACCACGGCCGTGACGAGGTCCCGATCCATGAGGCAGTCGCGTCTGCATGTCCCCCATCCTCCCGCCCGTCCGGGGGAGAAGCCGGATTTCAGCTACGTCCGGATCTCCCCGGCCGGTGCCGTCGCCCGACCCGATACGCGGGCGCCGGCGCTCGAGATCGAGATCCTGGGAACCGAGATGGTGCGGGTGCTCGACGAGCAGGGGCAGGCGGTCGGAGCGTGGAACCCCCACCTCGAGCCCGAGGATCTGCAGGTCGCGCTGCGGCACATGCTGCTGACGCGCGCCTTCGATGAGCGCATGCAGCGTATGCAGCGCCAGGGCCGCATTTCGTTTTACATGAAATCCACGGGCGAGGAGGCCGTGGCGGTGGGGCAGGCGATGGCATTGCAGCCCGGGGACATGCTGTTCCCTTCGTATCGCACCCAGGGGCTGTTCATCGTCCGCGGCAGGAGCCTGGTGGACCTGATGTGCCAGTGCCTGTCGAACACACGGGACATGTGCCGCGGGCGGCAGATGCCCATCATGTATCACTGGGCGGAGGGCAACATCTTCTCGATCTCCGGCAACCT
>JAJYTX010000466.1 GCA_021792815.1 Pseudomonadota bacterium | reverse complement strand
ATCCCAGATCACCATCATGCGCTCTTCGATGCCCCCGCAGCCGTTGGGGATCTTGCGGAAGTCCTCGCGGCCGGCCGCCTTCTGTGGAGCGCAGAAGGTACAGTGGTCGGTGGCGGTCGTGTGCAGGCTGCCCGCCTGCAGGGCGCGCCAGAGCGCCTCCTGGTGCCGCTGTTCCCGGAACGGCGGACTCATGACGTGCGCCGCGGCAACGGCAAAGTCGGGATTGCGGTACACGCTGTCGTCAACCACCAGGTGGCCCGCCAGCACCTCGCCGAATACCCTTTGCCCGGCCGCCCGCGCGCGCGCGATGGCGTCGGCCGACTCCGCACACGACACGTGCACTACGTAGAGCGGGACCTCCAGCACCCCGGCGATCGCAATCGCCCGCTGCGCGGCTTCCGCCTCGACCGCCGGCGGACGCGACAGCGGGTGCCCTTCAGGACCGGTTATGCCCTGCTCCATGATCTGCTTCTGGAGCTGAAAGACGAGCTCGCCGTTCTCCGCATGCACCGTCGGCATCGCACCAAGCTCGAGTGCACGCCGGAAGCTGTTCACCAGCGTCTCGTCGTCCGCCATGATGGCGTTCTTGTACGCCATGAAATGCTTGAAGCTGTTGATTCCTTCCTGGTGCACGAGCGTCCCCATGTCCTCGTGCACCTGATCGGACCACCACGTCACGGCCACGTGGAATCCGTAGTCGGCGGCCGCCTTCTGCGCCCAGCCGCGCCACTTCTGATACGCGCCGAGCAGCGGCTCATTCGGATCGGGAATGACGAAGTCGATGATGCAGGTGGTGCCGCCGGCAAGGCCGGCGGCCGTGCCGCTGTAGAAATCGTCGGCGGCCACCGTCCCCATGAAGGGCAGCTGCATGTGGGTGTGAGGATCTATGCCTCCCGGCAGGACCAGCTGGCCGCCGGCATCGAGCGTCTCGGCGCCGGCCGGCGCCTCGAGGTTCTCTCCGACGGCGACGATGAGGCCGTCCGCGCACAACACATCCGCACGCCGTGCGTAGTCGGCGTTGACCACCGTTCCGCCTCGAATTAGCAATCCACCCATCTCAGGTCACCTCCGCACGGCGCTGTCAGGCCGCCAGTCACGACCGGCCGCATGCGTGCTCACTGGCTCGAAGGAAAGCTGAATGCCGTCCGCTCGCTCCCGCCCGTTGAGGGCCAGCGCTGCGTAACCACCTTGCGCCGTGTGTAGAAGCGCACTGCGTCCGGACCGTATGCATGCAGGTCGCCGAACAGGGAGCGCTTCCAGCCCCCGAACGAATGGTAGGCGACCGGTACGGGCAGCGGGACGTTGATTCCGACCATGCCCACCTGGATCTCATCCGCGAAGTATCGGGCCGCCTCCCCGTCACGGGTGAAAATGCACGTGCCGTTGCCGTACGGATGCGAATTGATCGCGGCGATGGCTTCAGCGAGGGTCCGCACCCGCATCACGCACAGCACCGGCCCGAAGATCTCCTCCTGGTGGATCACCATGCCGGGCTTGACGTGGTCGAACAGGCACGGCCCCAGGAAGAAGCCCCCGGAGTGGCCCGCAACGGCCAGCCCGCGGCCGTCGACCACCAGTTCGGCGCCCTCGGCCACACCCTTATCGACATAGCCGCGCACCTTCTGTTCATGGGTCCTGGTGACGAGCGGGCCCATGTCGCAGCTCGTATCCGCGCCCGGCCCGACCTTCATTCGTCCCATCTCGGCCTTCAGCCCCTCCACGAGCGCCGCGGCGGTCTGGTCACCCACCGCAACCGCGACCGAGATGGCCATGCAGCGCTCGCCGCAGGTTCCGAACGCTGCGCCCATGAGCGCCCGGATCGTCGCCGGCATGTCGGCATCCGGCATCACGACGGCATGATTCTTGGCGCCGCCGAGCGCCTGCACCCGCTTGCCGTGCGCAGCGCCCGTGGAGTACACGTACTGCGCCGTCGGGGTCGCTCCCACGAAGCTCACCGCCTGCACTCGCTCATCCGCGAGGAGCGCATCTACCGCCTCTTTGTCACCCTGCACCACATTCAGCACGCCGGGCGGCAGGCCCGCTTCCAGAGCCAGTTCGGCGATCAGCAGCGGCGCGCTGGGGTCGCGCTCGGAGGGCTTCAACACGAATGTATTGCCGCAGGCGACGGCCATGGGCCACATCCACAGCGGCACCATTGCCGGAAAATTGAAAGGAGTGATGCCCGCGCATACCCCGAGTGGCTGCAGCTCGCTCCAGGTATCGATACCCGGTCCCACGTTGCGGCTGTGCTCGCCCTTGAGCAGTTCCGGGACGTAAGTCGCGTATTCGACGTTCTCGATGCCGCGCTGCAGCTCGCCCATGCTGTCGGCGAGCGTTTTGCCGTGCTCTGCCGTGATCAGCGCGCAGATCTCGTCCTTGCGCTCATCCAGGAGACGCTGGAAGCGGGCCAGCACGCGCGCGCGCTTGAGCGGTTGCGTCGAGCGCCATGCGGGAAACGCCTCCTGCGCGGCCTCGACCGCGGCGCGCACCGTGCGCGAGTCCGCCAGCGCAAGCCGCTTCGTCACCGCCCCGCTGGCCGGGTCGTAGACCGAGCTTGTCCGAGCGCCGGCAGCGCTCCGGCGCCCACCGATCAGATGATCCACCGTGCTCACCGGCGTTGCGGCGCTCTCTTTGTTGGATGTGGAAGTCTTTGCCATACGTTTCAGTTCGTGTGGTTGAGTGTCTCGCCCAACGCATCGGCCAAGCGGGCGATTTCGCTCTCTGTGCTGATGAAAGGCGGCGCCAGCTGGATCGTCGCGCCACCGTACCGAACATAGAAGCCCTTCTTGAACATCGCCATTGCGACCTCGAAGGGCCGGCGCGCCGGCTCACCGGGTATCGCCTCCAACGTCAGACCCGCCGCCAGTCCGTAGTTGCGGATGTCGAGGACGTGCCTGACTCCCCGCAACCCATGGACCGCATTCTCGAGTTTCGGCGTCAGCTCCCGCACTCTCTCCAGCACCTGCTCCCGTGCGATGAGCTCGAGCGTGGCGAGTCCGGCAGCACACGCCACCGGATGGGCCGAGTACGTATAGCCGTGCGGGACCTCGAGGAGGTATTCCTGACCACCCGAAGCCATGAAGGTCTCATAGATCTCCTTCTTGGCCACTACCCCGCTGAGCGGCTGGACGCCATTGGTACTCTGCTTGGCGAAGGTCAGCATGTC
>JAJYTX010000002.1 GCA_021792815.1 Pseudomonadota bacterium | reverse complement strand
GGAGAACGGCCGCGGCAGCGGCGGAGTTCCCGCCCAGCGCGCTCAAGGACGAGGCACTCGGCGTCTGGGTCAATCCGTGAGCCGCGTAAGCCTGCTGAAGCAGGGCGGACTGCGACAGCGCGGCGGGGCGCGGTGCCAGCTGAAAGCCGATCTCGACGACCACCCAGTCGCCGCCCTTGAGCTCCGGGATGGCCTCTTGCTGCAACAGCTCCATGCGCTTCTTCTGCACTGCCTGCAACTGCTGCATTTGCTGCAGCTCGGCCTGGCTGGAGAGGCCGGAAATCCCTAGGCCGCTCAGGTTACTGTAACCGCTCAGGCCGCTGAGGCCGCCCAGGCCGCCCACGCCACCCAGGCGGCTCATGATGGCCTGCTGCTGGGACTGCGACAGGCTGTGCAGCAGCCCGAGCGACATGGCGGAATTCAAGGCCGACTGGGCGAAAGCGATGGTGGGGAGCCAAAAGCCGAGAATGACCAGCAGCGGGCCGATCAGGCCCGGACGTCGCAGCAAGCGCATCAAAAACCCTTTATTTGTCGCCAGATGCCCATCAACGCATGAGCCGCCCCCCGGTTGGCCACCGGATCCTTGAGAGCCATAGGCCCTGGCTCGCCCATGCCGAAGCCGGGATTGTAGCGGGTATGGGGGGGCGGTGGCATCGGAATCAGCGCCCGTGGGCCGAGGCGCGCATCGGCCATCGCACACCGGGGAATGCAGATCCGGCTTCGAGCCGGCTGCACGCGACCAACCGCGCTCGCGGGACCGCTGGGGCAGGCGGCCTGCCCATCGGGGGTCCCTGACGCCCCATTTCTACACGCACACGAACGTATACCTCATGGGCAGCCCATCCTGTCGGCCCCCGGGGGCACCATCAAGTCGCAAGGTCCATTCCCCGCCGCCGCAGATCGTCCATCAGTGCGGATGCCGCCTCCGTGATCACGTGCAGGTTGTCGTGAGCGGATTGCAGGGCGCTGGCCAGGATGACTGGATCTTCAATATAGTCCTGGACCATCTGATTGCGAACCTGGCGGCAAACAGGCACTGATCGGTCTGGCGCAGATGCGTGGTTTCCCGATTGATCACCCGCGCCAGAAACTGCAATCGGGCGACCAGCTTCGGTGAGGCACTCACAGCCTGATGCCCTCGTATTTGGCGGTCTCGTGGATCGGGAAGCGGCCGAGGTTGGGGGCGCTCAGCACAATGTCGACTTTTCGCCCGTGCAGGCCTCGCTGGATTCGAGCCGACAGGCGCGCGATGACCAACGCAGGCATGTCGATGACGTCGTCTGATTCCACGTAGAGATCCACGTCTCCGCCACGCTTGTCGTCATCCATCCGCGAGCCGAACAACCATACGCGAGCGTCATCGCCCAAGACTTCGCGAACTGTTCGGCGAATGATGCCAGTTTGCTCTTCGGTCAAGCGCATGAGATGGGAAGGCCGCCCCCATGTATGTCGAGGCAAGGGAAGATCGGCGCCGTCAAATTATGACCCTTTCCCCTCGCGATAAACCAGCCCGAGCGCCCACTCTCAACTCGAGCCCCGGCCGCACAAGCCCCGCGAGGTCGGAGACGCTGCGGTTGCCGCCCCTGCCCATACCGAGCAATCTCGATTCGCCTCACGCCTGGTCTGTCGATGCGACGCAGCGCAGCGTGAGCGGGGGATCAGCGGCTGCGCTTCTTCAACCTGCTGGTCTTGCGCATCTTGCTGGTCTTGCTGGTCTTGCTGGTCTTGCGCGTCGCGCGGCCCTTTCGGACAGCGCGCTTCGCCGGTATGGGCCGCAGATTCCTCCTCGGCGAAGACTCGGCATCCGGCGCCCCTGCGAGCTCGATGCCGAACACGCCGGCGAGATCCGCCTCTTCGATCGTCTTGCGCTGAGCATCCCGCTTCGGCACCTCGAACTCGGTCGCTGCGGCGATCAGCTCACCGTGCTCGACGTTGCGCAGGGTAAAGAGCAGCTCGGGCTGCGCGTCGAGCCGTGCGCCCACTCCATACATCACCGCCGCGACGTGCTTGCACATCGTCGCCCAGTCGGGGCAGGAGCAGCTCATCTCGATTTCCTTGGGTGCGGGGAACAGCCCCTGGTTCCGGTCGGTGACGATGCCCATCACCCGATCGGAAAGCCGCCCCTCGAGCAGCTCGATCAGCGAGTCGATCTGCCCGGCGCACTGCGCCTTGAGGCGTCCCCAGTGCGCCTGAGCCAAGGGCTTGATCCGGATGTCGACGTCATAGAGCTGTGTGCCGGACACAACAGCCTGGATCCTGCCTGCGCCGATAGCCAGATCGAGCACCGCGCCGTTTCGCACATAGCTGCGCCCCCGTGGCAGGCGGTATTCGTAGTCCCGGTAGGATTCGAGGTTTCCGCACCAGGCTTTGCCCCAGAAGCTGTGCGCGATGGCGCGTCCCTCGATCACCACGGGCGAGGGTTTGCGGCCGCTCTTTGCCCCCTTGCGCTCGAGCTGTTTGCCCTCGCGCCGGGCGCGCTCGCGCTGCTCGAGCACGCTCGGCTTGCGCGTGTAGCGCCACCCGCTCATTGAACTCGGCCTCGGCCCGTCATCTTCACCATCATGCGTCACAGGCCTTGTGGATGTCGAGCGCCACGGTGCGCAGCAGCTCCTCGTCGCTCATCTCGGTGAGCAGCCTCTCGCCGGCGACCCGCCCGGGCGGCCCTAGAGAGCCATTCCCCCTCTTGTTCGCCTCTCACGGTTGGGGATGATTCTCCCGCTCGAGCCGCGCCATCGCCCTCTCGCAGGCAGCATCGAGCCGGTCCAGGTCAGCCACCGCCCGCTCGACCGCATTGAGATCCATCTCGTCGTACGCGTGGCGCAGATGATTCCCGAATCCACGGATGGCGCTCCACGGGATCTCGACTCGTGCATTTCGGCGAGCGCGCCCAGCTTGATTGCCGCTTCTGATATTTCAAGAAAGCACATCCGGATCGCATCATAGGCGACACCTTGATCCGCCAACACGCGCTCCAGACCTCCGCCCAGGGCGAGATACTCCCTGATCTTGGCGACGTTGCCCCGGATGTCCCGGTAGCGGACCGCGGGTTTTGAGCTGGTCACGGTCAGAACACAGGAATGGCTTCACGGCTCAGCGCTTCTCTGAGTTCCGGCCGCCGCACGGGCAATATGACAACATCCACGCTGCGACTCAGCGCCGTGGCGAGCGTCCGCCGCAGATGCTCGACAAAAGTGACGAATTGAAAACCATCAGGAGCCGTGCCGGGAGCCAGATCAAGCGCCAGATCTACGTCGGAATTCGCTGTATCCTCTCCCCGCGCCACCGAACCGAACACGGAAACATGCAGAACCCCTGCTGCATGCAGTTGCGGCTCCAGCGCACGCAGTGTGCGCAGGATAGGGTTACGATCATCGAAGATTCGCGGTCCCATGGCCGGATATTATCATGCGGGGACAGGATCCGGCCTCGGCCCGTCATCTTCACCATCATGCGTCGCAGGCCTTGTGGATGTCGAGTGCCACGGTGCGCAGCAGCTCCTCATCGCTCATCTCCGTGAGCAGCCTCTCCCCGCCCTCATCGAGCAGCTCCCGGGCAAGCCCGGTCTTGGCCTCGATGAGCGCATCGATTTTCTCCTCCACGGTGCCGCGGCAGACGAACTTGTGCACCAGCACGTTGTGCTGCTGGCCGATGCGAAACGCCCGGTCGGTGGCCTGGTTCTCGACCGCCGGGTTCCACCAGCGGTCGAAATGAATCACCTGGGAGGCGGCGGTGAGGTTGAGCCCGGTGCCGCCCGCCTTCAGCGAGAGCACGAAGAACGGCGGGCCGTCCTCGCGCTGGAACTGCTCGATGAGTCCCTGGCGCCTGGAGACGGCCGTGCCGCCGTGCAGCACCAGGCCCGGACGGCCGAAGATCCGTTGCAGATGCTGTGCGAGCGGCTCGGTGAGCTCGCGGAACTGGGTGAACACGAGCACCCGCTCCTGGCGCTCGGCGAGCTCCTCGCACAGCTGCCCGAGGCGCTCGAACTTGCCGCTGCGCGAGGCGGCGTAGGGACCCTGTCCCGCCCACTGCGCCGGGTGGTTGCAGATCTGCTTCAGCTGCATGAGGTAGGAGAGCACCGCGCCGCGGCGCCGGATGCCCTCGGCGCCCTCGAGCGCTTGCTCGAGCTCCTTCACGCACCGCTCGTAAAGCGCCGCCTGCTCGCGTGTCAGGCCGCAGTAGGCCCGGACCTCGGTCTTTTCAGGCAGGTCCGCGATGACGCGCTTGTCGGTCTTCATGCGCCTCAGGATGTAGGGTTGCACCAGGCGACGCAGCGGCGCGTAGGAGGCCTCGCCCCCCTTCGCCATGCGCTTGGCGGCCTCGGCAAAGGCACGCGCCGCCCCGAGCAGCCCCGGGTTGAGGAAGTCGAACAATGACCACAGATCGGAGAGCCGGTTCTCGATGGGCGTGCCGGTCAAGGCGATGCGGGCGGGGGCTTTGAGCTGCTTCACCGCCCGCGTCTGCTGCGCTGCAGGGTTCTTGATCGCCTGCGCCTCATCGAGCACCGCCAGTCGCCAGGGCCTGCCCCGCAGCGCCTCGGAGCGGGTGACGACCCCGTAGGTGCTCAGCGCGACATCGATGCCGCTCAGCGCAACACCCAGCGCATCGGCAGAGTTCAGATCGATGTCGGTCTCGGACGGGTGCGCCACGAAGACCTGCAGGCTTGGCGCGAACCGCTCGATCTCGCTTTTCCAGTTGGCGATCAGCGAGGCGGGCGCCACGATGAGGCTGGGGGAGGCGGGCTCGCCACCGCCCTGCGAGCGGTGCCCGGCCGAGCGGCCGCCCGGGCCCTGCGCCGCCCGAAGGTGCACCAGCAAGGCGATCACCTCCAGGGTCTTGCCGAGACCCATGTCGTCGGCGAGACAGGCGCCGAGACCGAGCCCGGTGAGCAGTGCCAGCCACTTCGCGCCCGTCACCTGGTAGGGCCTGAGGGTCGCCTTCAGACCCGCTCCCTCAAGCTCATGCTCCGCCTCAGGCTCGCGCAGCCGTGCGAGCAGCTCGCGCAGCCACTCGCCCGGCTCGACGCCGTACCAGGCTTTGAGCGGCTCGGGCAGTTCGGTGGTTGCCCGATCCGCCGAGGTACCGGCCAGCAGCCGCATCCCCTCGTGGAATGAGAGCCCTCCGGAGCGCACCTCCCGCTCCACCCGCCTCCAATGCTCGAGGGCGGCGGCGAGCTTCTCGCCGTCGGCCTCGACCCACCGGCCGCGCAGCCGGATCAGGCCGCCCGAGGAGGAGAGCAGCTGCTGCTTCTCTGCCTCCGTCAGCGCCTCCCCATCGAGCGTCATGCCCACCGAGAAATCGAGCACGGCTCCGGCGCCGAGGGAGACAGCGGGCTTGTCCCCGACCTGCACGCTCACCTGAGGCCTCGGGGCGCGGCCCGCCTTCCACCAGTCCGGGATCCGCACCACCAGCCCGCACGTCTCGAGAACCGGGGTGTCGCGCAGCAGCCGCAGGGCCTGGGCGGGGCTCCAGGCGAGCGGATGGTACAGGTCTCCGCTTTCGATCAGCTCGCGGACCCAGGCCAGCCGCTCGGAGGCCTCCCGGATGGGCTTGAGCAGGCTCGCCAGGCGCTTGCGGTTCGCCTCTCCCGTGTACTCCTGCAGGGCGCGCCCGAGCGGCAGATGCCGGGCCACGCCGTGCTCCGAGACACTGCCGGAGTAGGTGACCAGGAATGCAAATGGAAGCGCTGCATCGCGCGGGTTCTCGGCCAGATGGAACGTGACGCGGCCGACGAGGCGCCAGAGCGGATTGCGTCCGTGCAGATAGGCGCGCAGGCTCTCGCCCGCGGCGCCCGCCTCCCCGCGCAACCGGTCCTCGATGTCCCGCCAGGCCATGCTGAGCATGGCCGCATCGAGATACTCCAGGCCCCTGATGGGCGGGGGCGCGAGCCTCAGGGCCTCCAGCTCCTCCTCGGACGGCAGATCGACCAGGACACCGGGCGAATCCGGCCGCGCATCGCCGAGATGGCAGAGTCGTGTCACGTAGCGCTGCGCGAAATCGCGGGCGAACGTCAATCCCGGCGTCAGAGCGGTCGTGACCTCGGTGGTCGCAAGGTGTACCAGCCCCGCGCCCTGCCCCTGCGAGAAGGCGCGCTCGATCCGCAAGGCGGCCGCGGCCGGCAACGCCGGCGCATCGGGCGAGTCAACTTTCTGCACCGCGAAGTGACGCCGGGCATTGATGTAGAGATCGAGGGTCTCGGCCATCGAGCGATAGTACTACGCGAATGCACACGCAAAACGTGCGTCTTCCCGCGCGTCCCTTTGTCCCGCGGTTGTGCCACGTACGAGAATCCCGATCCGCCCTGCACGCTTAAAATATCGGGCCAAGGCGCATGGAGCAATGAGTCAGAGACGGGCTGTCGAAGTTGCGACACTCGAGGGCAGGCTCGACGCCATCGAAGCGAAGTCCTTCGGCGAGCGCGCCGCGATCGCCACCGAGGTCGAAGGGCCGCTCGATGCCTCGGATGCCCGGCTCGATCGCAGGTTCGATCGCAAGTTGGATACGCCCGGCAAGCGAGGCCTCGCGCTCATCCTGACGTTATTCTCGATGGGCGCCACGCTCGGTGGCGCCCATCCCCGAAGCAGTCCTTCCCGGCGGGCACTGAGCCATCCGCCCCTATCGATAATGCGTCTCGATCCACCGCTGATAACTGCCGTCCATGACGGCGCGCCACCACCACTCGTTGGCGAGGTACCAGTCGAAGGTATCCCGCAGCCCCGCCTCCAGGGTCACCTGCGCCCGGTACCCGAGCTCGCGCCCGATCTTGCCGCAGTCGATGGCGTAGCGGCGATCGTGGCCGGGGCGATCCTTGACGAAGTGGATGAGGCCCGAGGTCTTCTTCGCGCGAGCGGCCGGACAGTCCGGGAACCGCGAGACGAGATCCTTCCGCTCCCGGAAGGCGGCATCGGCGACCTCGCACAGCGTCTCGATGAGCCTCAGGTTCTCGCTCTGCACCCCGCCGCCGATGTTGTAGACCTCGCCGGGCCGACCTTTCTCGAGGATCAGGTCGAGCCCCCGGCAGTGATCCGACACATGCAGCCAGTCGCGCACATTGCGCCCATCGCCATAGATCGGCAGCGGCCTTCCGTGCAGCAGGTTCACGATCGCGAGCGGGATCAGCTTCTCGGGAAAGTGAAACGGCCCGTAGTTGTTCGAGCAGTTGCTGGTGGTGACCGAGAGGCCGTAGGTATGGTGATAGGCGCGCACCAGGTGGTCCGAGGCCGCCTTGCTGGCCGAATACGGGGAATTGGGCGCATAGGGCGTCTGTTCGTGAAAGGCCGGATCGTCGCAACCGAGCGATCCATACACCTCGTCGGTCGAGACGTGGTGGAAGCGGTGCGCGATGGCCGCCCGCTCCTCCAGCCACACCTTGCGGGCGGCCTTGAGCATCGAGTGAGTTCCCTGGACATTGGTCTCGATGAAGGCGTCCGGCCCGTGGATCGAGCGATCGACGTGCGACTCGGCCGCGAAGTGCACGATGGTGTCGATGCCTTCCTCGCGCAGCAGGCCCTCGACGAGCGCCGTGTCGCGGATATCCCCGCGCACGAAGCGCAGCTCCGGCCGCTGCTTGACGGGCTCCAGGCTGGCGAGGTTTCCCGCATAGGTAAGCGCATCGAGCACCGCCACTCGATCGCCCGGGTGGTGGCGCAGCCAGTGATGCACGAAGTTGGCGCCGATGAACCCGGCGCCGCCGGTGACCAGCAGCCTAGGCATGGACCAGTTCCCGCATCACTTCGCGCAGGCGCGCCCGCCAGTGCCGCGGCGCAAGGCCGAGCGACGCGAGCGAGCGCTTCTCGAGGACGCTGTAGGGAGGGCGGCGGGCCGCAGTGGGGTACTCCTCCGTCGCAATCGGTCTGACCGATACGGACGGTGAGAGCAGCCCGAGCGCCGCCCCCTCCTCCGCGATCGCCACCGCGAAGTCGTACCAGCTCGCCACCCCCGCGTCGGTCCAGTGATGGATGCCGTGGATCTCGGGACGGGCCGCGATCTGCCACAGGACCTGCGCCAGAGCGCGCGCGGCGGTCGGCGTGCCCACCTGGTCCGCCACCACCGCGACCTCGCCGCGCGTGCGCATCAGTCGCAGCATCGTGTGCATGAAGTTGGCCCCCTGTGCGGCGTAGACCCAGGCCGTTCTCACGAGGACGGCGCGGCCCGGCAGAATCCCGCACACGGCCGCCTCGCCGTCGCGCTTGGTCCTGCCATAGACGCCCAGGGGATTCGTCGGCGCATCGGGACGATACGGCGTGGAGGATTGGCCGTCGAACACGAAGTCGGTGGACAGGTGGACCAGCCGCGCGCCGACCTCTCTTGCCGCGGCGGCGAGGTGCCGGGGGCCTTCGGCATTGATCGCGTGGGCGGCCTCGGGCTCGGATTCGGCCTTGTCCACCGCCGTGTAGGCGGCGGCGTTCACGATCAAAGCCGGACGCTCGCGCAGAATGCGCTCGCGCACGGCGGCCGCATCCGCCACATCGAGGTCAACGTGCGTGCAAGCGATGGCCTCGACATCCTCAGGGCGGGTCTCGAGCAGCATCCGCCCCACCTGGCCTGCGGCGCCCGTGATCAGCGCCTTCAAGAGTAGACCTCCGCGTCGCGCAACGCAGGCGCCGCGGCATCCTTGGGCGAAAGCCCGGGCCGTACCCCGGGGGGCAGAGGCCATCGGACCCCGATCTCAGGATCGTCCCAGCGGATGGCCCGCTCGTGCTCGGGCGCCCAGGAGTCGGTGACCTTGTAGAGAAAGTCGGCCGAGTCGCTGAGCACCAGGTAGCCGTGCGCAAAGCCCGGCGGCACCCACAGCATGTGGTGGTTCTGGGCCGAGAGCTCGACGCCGACCCAGCGGCCGAACGTGGGGGAAGCGCGGCGGATGTCCACGGCCACATCGAACACCGTGCCGCTCACCACGCGCACGAGCTTTCCCTGGGGCTGACGAATCTGATAGTGCAGCCCGCGCAGGATGTGCCGGACGGAGTGGCTGTGGTTGTCCTGCACGAAAGGGAGATCGAGCCCGGCGGCGGCGAACTTGCCGCGCTCCCAGGACTCCAGGAAGAACCCGCGCGCGTCGCCGAAGACCTTCGGGCGGACCAGGATCACCTCCGCCAGGGCGGTCGGCTCGAACTGCATATCAGACTTCCTGTTTCAGGAGATCGAGGAGATAGGTGCCGTAGCCGCTCTTGGCGAGCGGGACGGCGAGGCGCTTGAGCTGCGCGGCGTCGATGAAGCCCGAGCGGTAGGCGATCTCCTCCGGGCAGCAGATCTTCAGCCCCTGGCGCGCCTCGATGGTCTCGATGAACTGCGCCGCCTGCAGCAAGGACTCGTGGGTGCCGGTGTCGAGCCACGCCGCCCCTCGACCGAGCAGTTGCACGCGCAGCGCGCCGCGCTCGAGGTAGATGCGGTTGACGTCGGTGATCTCCAGCTCTCCTCTTGCGGAAGGCTTCAGACCGGAGGCGATATCGAGCACTTGATTGTCGTAGAAATAGAGTCCCGTCACCGCGTAGTTCGACTGCGGCCGCGCGGGCTTCTCCTCGATGCCGAGCGCGTGCCCGGCCCCATCGAAGCTCACCACGCCGTAGCGCTGCGGATCGCGCACCCGGTAAGCGAACACGGTGGCGCCGCTGTCCGAGGCGGCGGCGACCTTCAGCTGCTCGGGCAGCCCGTGGCCGTAGAAGATGTTGTCACCGAGCACCAACGCCACGGGATCCCGGCCCACGAAATGGCGCCCGATGAGGAAGGCCTGGGCGAGTCCCTCGGGTCGGGGCTGCTCGGCATACTGAAGCGAGATGCCCCACTTCGACCCATCCCCGAGCAGGCGCTGAAAGAGCGGCAGGTCCTCGGGCGTGGAGATCAGCAGGATGTCGCGGATCCCCGCCAGCATCAGCGCCGAGAGCGGGTAGTACACCATGGGCTTGTCGTAGACCGGCAGCAGCTGCTTGCTGATGCTGAGCGTCACCGGGTGCAGCCGCGTGCCCGCGCCGCCGGCCAGAACGATGCCTTTCAAGAGGAGCTCCTCGACCCGATGCAATCGCGCAAGCTTGCCACGAGGCAGACTCCCCCGTCACGAGCGATCCGGCGGATCCGGGCTGGATCCGGGCCGCAATGCACTCAGCACGTTGCGCACGCACGCAAGCAGATCAGCATAGACGCCGTCGGCCCGATCCATCGCTTCCCGGGACAGCTCGTATCCGGTGCGCACCAGGAAGCATCGCCCGAGGCCGGCTGCGCGGCCGGCCTCGACATCGGATGGACGGTCCCCTACCAGGAACGACGCCTGCGGATCGATGTCGAGCGCCTCCATCGCCTTCAGCAGCATCCCGGGCCTGGGCTTGCGGCAGTCGCAGTCCACCCGGAACCGGGCCACGGGGGCATCGGGCAAGTGCGGGCAATACTCCACGGCGTCGAGGCGCACGCCGCGGGCCTCGAGACTCGAGCGCATGTGCGCCGTCAGGGCGAGATAGTCCGCTTCCCGGTACAGGCCGCGCGCGATCCCCGACTGATTGGTCACCACCACCAGGCGATAGCCGGCCTCCTGCAACAGCCGCAGCGCCTCGATGGCGCCCGGCACGAACACGAAGTCCTCCGGCCGGTGGACGAAGGCGCGCTCCTCGTTGAGCACCCCGTCGCGATCGATGAAGGCCGCCGGGCGTCTCATTTGCCGCGGATGCGCCGCACCAGCGCGCTGGTCGAATAGCCCTCGACGAACGGAATGGCGAGCGAGCGGCCGCCCCAGGAGCGCATCAGGCGGGTTTCCTCCAGAAGTCCCATGTCGTAATCGCCGCCCTTGACGTAGATATCCGGCCGGCAGCGCGCGAGCAGCTCGCAGGGGGTTTTCTCGATGAACAGCGTGACGAAGGAGACGCTCTCGAGCGCCGCCACGACGATCAGGCGGTCGCGCTCGCCGTTGAGCGGCCGCTCCGGTCCCTTGCCGAGCTGCCGGGCCGAGGTGTCGCTGTTGACCGCCACGAGGAGCGCCGCGCCCATGACGCGTGCGGCCGCGAGGTACTCCACGTGGCCGCGGTGAAGAACATCGAATACGCCGTTGGTGAACACCAGCGGCCTCGGCCACCGGTACGAGGCGATCTCGGCGGTGGCGATGATTTTCCGGGTGAGGGACAGAGGAAGATCCGCCATCGGCTGATGCCTCAGCCTGCCTGTCCCGCCAGCCACTTCGCATAGCGGCCGATGCCGGTGTCGACATCCACGAAGGGCAGCTCGCAGCCGCTTTGGCGCAAGCGGGTGAGGTCGGCCTGGGTGTGACACTGATACTTCCCGATCAGCGCCTCGGGGAAAGGGACGTACTCGATCAGCCCCTCTTTGACCTGTTGCTCGAGGGACAGCGGCGGCTCCCCGCGCAGCGCCCTCGCGGCGTTGATCGTCGAGCGGGCCACGTCGTTGAACGGCTGCGAGCGTCCGGTGCCCACATTGAAGATGCCGTTGCGCTCGGGATGGCGAAAAAACCAGAGGTTCACGGCCACCACATCGTCCACGCACACGAAGTCGCGTGTCTGCTCTCCGGGGCCGAAGCCGCCGTACTCGCCGAAGAGCCTGACCTTGCCGCTCTCGCGGAGCTGGCCGAAGTGATGAAACGCCACCGAGGCCATGCGGCCCTTGTGCTGCTCGCGGGGTCCGTAGACGTTGAAGTAGCGGAAGCCCGCGACCTGGTATCGCGCCGTGGGCAGCATGCGCCGCACGACGTTGTCGAAGAGGAGCTTCGAGTAGCCGTAGACATTGAGCGGCCGCTCGCACTCGGGGGACTCGCGGAACACCGTGCCGCCGCCATAGGTCGCGGCCGAGGAGGCATAGAGCAGCCGGGTGCCCTGCCCCTGGCAGGCATCGAGCAGGCCTTTGGAGCAGCGATAGTTGTTCTCCAGCATGTAGCGGCCGTCGTGCTCCATGGTGTCCGAGCAGGCGCCCTCGTGAAAGACGGCCTCGATGCGCCCGAGCTGCCCGCGCTCGAAGCGCTCGTAGAACTCGCCGCGGTCGAAGTAGTCGCTGATCCGCGCCCCGAGGAGGTTGCGGTATTTCATGCCCTCCGTGAGGTCATCCACCGCGATGATGTCATCGATGCCCGAGCCGTTGAGCCCGTGCACCAGATTGCTGCCGACCATGCCGGCGGCGCCCGTGACGACCACTTTCAAGCGAACAGCTCCTCGTAGCTCACGGTGGCCGTGCCGAACTTGCCGACCACGATGCCCCCGGCGCGGTTGGCGATCGGCATGGCCTCTCGCAGGGTGAGGCCCGCGGCGAGCAGCGCCGCCAGAGTGCCGATGACCGTGTCGCCCGCGCCGGTCACATCGAACACTTCGCGCGCCTGCGCATCAACGCGCAGATGCCCCTCCTCATCGAAGAGCGACATGCCCTCCTCGCTGCGCGTCAGCAGCAGCGCCGACAGCCGCTGCTCCCGGCGCAGCCTCTGGGCGCGCTCGAGCAGCTGCGCCTCGGACGGCCACGCGCCGATCACCTGCGCGAGCTCCGAGCGGTTGGGGGTGATCACGGTGGCACCGGCGTAGCGGCTGTAATCGCCCCCCTTCGGGTCGACCAGCACGGGCTTGCCCGCCGCGCGCGCGATCTCGATCATCTTCGGGATGTGGGTGAGCCCGCCCTTGCCGTAATCGGAGAACAACACCGCATCGCACCGGGGCACGATGCGGGTGAAGTCCGAGAGCAGCCCCGAGAGCACCTCGTGATCGGGCTGGTTCTCGAAGTCCACCCGCACCAGCTGCTGCGAGCGGCCGATCACGCGCAGCTTCACGCAGGTATAGAGCTTCGGGTCGCGGCCGAGGAGGCTCTCCACGGCATGCGCCTGAAGCAGCGATTCGAGCCGCCGCGCCGGCTCGTCATTGCCGACCGCGGTGATCAGCGTCACTGCCGGTCCCAACGCCTTGACGTTGAGCGCCACATTGGCGGCCCCACCGAGGCGCTCCTCCTCGCGCCTGACGCGCACCACGGGCACGGGCGCCTCGGGCGAGATGCGCTCCACGTCACCGAACAGGTAGCGGTCGAGCATGGCATCGCCCACGACCAGCACGCGCGCCGCCTGCAAGCGCGCCTTCAGGTCGGCGGCGGGGATGCGCATCAGGGGAGCCCCAGCGCCGCTTCGATGAGGCCGCACAGGGTGTGGCCGATGAAGCCGTGGGCCTCCTGGATGCGGGCCGTGACCGCACTTGGCACGACGATGGGCACCTCACAGAGCGGCGCGAGCGCGCCGCCGTCGCGGCCGAGCAGGCCGATGACCCGTATCCCGGCCGGGCGCGCCGCCTGCGCTGCCCGAATGACGCTCTTCGAGTGTCCCGAGGTCGAAATGGCGATCAGGCAGTCGCCTTGGGTGCCGAGCGCGCTCAGCTGCCGGGCGAACACCTCGTCATAGCTGTAGTCGTTGGCGATGCAGGTGAGCGCCGAGGTATCGGTGGTCAACGCCAGGGCCGCGAGCGGCCGCCGGTCGCGGATGAATCGTCCGGTGAGCTCCGCGGCGATGTGCTGGCTGTCGGCCGCCGAGCCGCCGTTGCCACAGAGCATCAGCTTGCGCCCGCTCCCGAGCGCCCCGGCGATCAGCGCCCCGGCCCGCTCGATCGGCGCCTGAAGCGCCGCGAGCTGCTCGAACAGCGCCCGATGCTCGCTCAGGTTGGATTGAAAGAGTTCGCTCAAGTGTCCCTCCCTATTCCAGGTTGAAGAGTCTGGCGGGCGCTACGGCTCACCGCGCCACTCGGCGAGCTGCGCGATGAGCTTCGCCACGCCCGGGGAGGCGGCCGGAGCGGCCGCCGGATCGCGCACCGAGGGGACGAGCTGCTCGCAGAGCTTCTTGCCGAGCTCCACCCCCCACTGATCGAACGAGTTGATCCCCCAGAGCACCCCCTGCGTGAAGACCTTGTGCTCGTACAGCGCGATCAGCTTGCCGAGCGTCGCGGGGTCGAGCCTCGGGAAGGCGATCAGCGTGCTCGGGCGCGATCCGGGATGCACCTTGTGGGGGGTGAGCGCCTCGATGCGCTCGGGCGCCAGCTGCGCTTGCTCGAGATCGGCGCGCACCGCCTCGGGCGCCAGCCCCGCCATGAACGCCTCGGCCTGGGCCAGGCAGCTCGCAATCGCCAGATCCTGCTGAGCCTGGTTGTCGCAGGAGGACTTCGCCGGCAGCAGCAGGTCGAGCGCCGCCCGCTGCGTGCCCTGGTGCAGCAGCTGGAAGAACGAGTGCTGGGCGTTGTTGCCCGGCTCGCCCCAGATGACGGCCGCGGTCTGCCAGTGCACCGGCCGGCCCTCGAGGGTCACGGACTTGCCGTTGCTTTCCATCTCGAGCTGCTGCAGGTACGCGGGCAGCCTCCCGAGGCGCTCATCATAGGGCAGCACCGCCACCGTCGGCAGCATCTGGAAATTGATGTTCCAGATGCCGATGAGGCCCATCAGCGCCGGCAGGTTGTCCTGCCAGTCCGCCGTGCGGAAGTGCTCGTCCATCTCGTGGCCGCCGGCGAGCAGCTGCAGGAAGGACTCCCTGCCGATGGCGATGGCGAGCGACACGCCGATCGAGGACCACAGCGAGTAGCGCCCGCCCACCCAGTCCCACATCTTGAAGCGGTGCTCCGGGTGCACGCCGAACTCGTCCATGGCGCGGTGGTTGACCGATACGGCCGCAAAGTGCTCCCGCACGGCCTCCTCGCCCAGCTTCTCGCTCAGCCAGGCGCGCGCGGTGCGCGCATTGGTCAGCGTCTCGAGCGTGGTGAAGGTCTTGGAGGAGACGATGAACAGCGTCGAGCGCGGATCGGCATCCTGCAGGATGTCGGTGAGCCGGTTGCCATCGACGTTGGAGACGAACTCGCACCGCGGGGCATCGAGGGTGTAGCGCCGCAGCGCACGCACCGCCATCGCCGGCCCGAGGTCCGAGCCGCCGATGCCGATGTTGACCACGCGGTGGAAGGCCTTGCCCGAGCTGCCGGCGATGCGTCCCGCGCGCACGCCCTCGGCGAAGGCGAGCATCCGCTCGCGCTCCTCGAGCACCTCGCGGGCGATCTGCGCCCCGCCGATGAGCGCCCCGGCGGGCTGGCGCAGCGCCACGTGCAGCACCGCACGGCCCTCGGTCGCATTGATCTTCTCGCCCCGCCACATGGCCTCTCGATGCTCGCGCAGGCCCACCGCCTCGGCGAGCTCCACGAGCTTGCCGAGCACCATCTCATCGAGGTGCTGGCGCGAGAAATCCATCAGCACTCCCGCGCCCCGGCGCGAAAAGCGCTCGAAGCGACCCGGATCGCGCTTGAACAGTTCGCGGGTCGCCACCGCGCCTAGGCGCGTTGCGTGGGTGGCCAGCTCGGGCCATTGTGCAGTGCGAGGACCTGGGGCAGGCATGGGATGTCTCCTTAGAGTTGGCGTACCCGCGCGTTCAGGCGCGGTCGCAGGCGGCGCCGGAGCCGGTCTGGTAGAACGCGGCGATACGGTCGACGACGTGCTGCAGCTGCGGCTCGGTCAGCTCCGGGTAGATGGGCAGCGCCAGCGTCTCGTGCGCGGCGCGCTCAGCCTCGGGGAAGGCTCCCGGGGCATGGCCCAGATAGGCGAAGCACTTCTGCAGGTGCAGCGGGATGGGATAGTAGATCTCCGTGCCGACGCCGCTTTGCGCGAGGTGCTCACGCAAAGCATCACGGTGGCGCACACGGATGACGTATTGGTTGTAAATGTGGTGCAAGCCCGGGCGTGCCGCGGGCGTGCGCACCGCTTCGCCGAGGCCGGCGCGCTCGAAGGCTTGCGTGTAGTAGCCCGCGTTGACCGCGCGCTTGGCCGACCACTCATCGAGGTAATCGAGCTTGACATTGAGCACGGCGGCCTGCAGCTCATCGATCCGGAAGTTGCCGCCGATGAAGGCGTGATGGTATTTCGGCTTGCCGCCGTGCACACGCAGCACCTCCATGTGCTCCGCCAGCGCGGGGTCCTGCGCCACACACATGCCGGCATCGCCGAACGCCCCCAGGTTCTTTGTGGGAAAGAACGAGAAGCACCCGACGGCCCCGAAACTTCCGGCCTGGCGCCCTTGCGAATCGCGAGCCCCGATCGCCTGGGCGGCGTCCTCGATGACCGCAAGGTCGAACCGGCGCGCCAGATCCATGAGCGGCCCCATGTCGCAGAGCTGGCCGTACAGGTGCACCGGCATCAGCGCCCTCACCCGGGCGCCGGTCGGGCGGTGGATGAGCCCGTCGCCCGCCTCGCACTCGCGCTCGATGAGACTGCGCACCGCCCCGGCGCAGAGGTTGAAAGTATCGGGCTCGATATCGCAGAACAGCGGATGCGCGCCGGCGCGGGCGATGGTCCCCGCGGTGGCGAAGAACGTGTACGGGGTGGTGATGACCGCATCGCCCGGACCCAAGCCGAGCGCCATCAGCGCCAGCAGCAGCGCATCCGTTCCGGACGATACGCCGATACCGTGGCGGCACTGGGCATACGCGGCGATGCGGGCTTCGAGTGTCTTGACCTGCGGGCCGAGGATGAAGTGCTGGCTCGCGCACACCGCCTCGATCGCGGCCTGCACCCGGGGAGCGATGGCCTCGTACTGGGGTTTCAGGTCCAGCAGCGGCACGCGCGGGACGGGAGAAGTTCGGGTCACGGACGGCTCCTGCGGTCAAATGAGTATTTTAGCCTGCCCTCGCACTGTAAAGAGCGCCCGGCATCCGCACTGGACCGGGTCTCGGCGGCGGGGCCGGAAAGGCGCGGTCAACTCGCGCCGTCTTTGCCGTCCTGGCGGTCTTGCGCTTCCGACTCGCTCCACAGGCACCGCCCGCCGCTCGAGCGGGCAATCAGCGCCAGCATCTCCTCGTGCGCGCGCAGCTCCTCGGCACTCGCCGGGAGCATCCGCAGCGGCACGGCGGGACGGGCGGCGTGCCCGCCGGCCCTTTGGCCCGAGGGAGCGCCCGCGAGCTCGAGCGTCGCCTGGCCGCCGGTCATGGCGAGGTAGACATCGGCCAGGATGCGCGCATCGAGCAGCGCTCCATGCAGCTCCCGTCGGGAATTGTCGACGCCATAGCGCTTGCACAGCGCATCGAGGCTGTTGCGCTGTCCGGGGTGCATCTCCCGCGCCAGCGCCAGGGTATCGAGCACGTGGCAGCGCTCAGCGAGCCGCAACGGACGCCCGCAGCGGGAAAGCTCGGCCTCGAGAAAGCCCAAGTCGAAGGAGGCGTTGTGGGCCACCAGCTCCGCATCCTCGATGAAGGCCAGCATCTCATCGACGATCTCGGCGAATTTCGGCTGGCCGGCCAGATCCGCCCGCGAGAGGCCATGGACCGCGCTCGCGCCATCGTCGATGTCACGCTCGGGGTTCAAGTATCGGTGAAAGGTGCTCCCGGTGATGCGGCGGCTGACGAGCTCCACGCACCCGATCTCGATGATGCGGTGCCCGAGCGAGGGCTCAAGACCGGTGGTCTCGGTGTCCAGAACGATCTGTCGCATGGGCGAGAGTGTACCCGCTATGGCGCCGGTTCGGCCGATCGCCTCCCGAGCGCATCGATGGCCTCATTCGCCAGCCGATCCACCCGCTCGTTGCCCGGCACGCCGGCATGGCCCGGCACCCAGTGCCACTCGATGCGGTGGCCCTCGGTGAGCCGCTCGAGCCGCTCCCACAGGTCCTGGTTCTTCACGGGCTTGCGGTCCGCGGTGCGCCAGCCCTTGGCCTTCCAGTTGACGAGCCACTCGGTGATGCCCCGGCGCACGTACTGGGAATCGGTATACACGCGCGCACTCACGGGCCGCTTGAGCGCCTCGAGCGCCGCGATGACGGCCATGAGCTCCATCCGGTTATTGGTGGTGAGCGGCTCGGCGCCTGAAAGCGCCTTCTCGCGCTCGCCGAAGGTGAGCAGCGCCGCCCAGCCGCCCGGCCCCGGATTGCCGCGACAGGCGCCGTCTGTATAGATGTCCACGATGCTCATAGGGGCGGGGACGCTAGCACGCCCCCGACCGTGTGTGAAATCAGCGTCGGTGTGCGCGTGTGTGCGAGGCGGGCTTGACCAGGCCGCCGAGCACACCGGAGCGCTCGCGGACTCGGGGGCGGATGGGGGTCAGGGTGTAGACCTGCTTGCGGGCTTTGAGCAGGTAGGCGCCGGCGGGCAGCGGGTAGGTCAAACCGTGGCGCAGCAGCCGCTCGGCGCTCTCCCCCTCTGCGAGCCCCCCGCCCCAGGGACTGCGATAAAGATAACGCCGCGCGGCGAAGACCTCGTAGCCGAGGAGCTTCAACCACTCGCGCACGCGCCGCTCCGAGAGCACGCGCCTCAGCCCGGGAGGAAAGCCGTCGCGGCTGAAGCGGGCACGGCGGCCCCACAAGCTGAGCGGCCGGAAGCCGAGCACCAACAGCTGCCCTTCCCCGACCAGCACCCGGTCGGCCTCGCGCACGATGGCGTAGGGGTCGGCGGCAAACTCCAGGGTGTGGGGCATCAGCACCGCATCGATCGAATCTGCGATCACGGGCAGTTGGGTGGGCCGCCCGAGGATGTCTGCGTTCTGCGACATTCCCGGCGCCGACAGGATGGCCCGATGTCGGGTGCGGCAAGCGGACAACAGCTCCCGCCCCGGCCCCCAGGCACCGATCTGCAGGCATTCCCAACCGAAAACCTCATCGAGCGCCTCGCTGAGCAGCAGCGCCTCGGCGGCGATCAGCGCGCCTCCGGCGGGCCCAGCCCACCACTGACGTAACGCTCGGCCCGGGTCCGCGGGCGCCGAAGTTTGAAAACCGTGAGGAGTGCCCATGAAAAGACTGGCGTCGGTGTGATATGAAGAGTTAAATTTCGCGCTTCGACTAATGATGTCCCTGCCGCGCGGGTACAGCTTGGCCGGGGCAAAAGTTAACACGCCTCAGAGAGGGCCGGAAACTTGGCGAATGTACTGATGTGGGCACGCCGTGCCCTTGGGTTTCTCGGCGTGCTGGCGCTGGCTGCCTGTGCCACACGGGAGCCGCTGCGTCCGCACAGCGCGGCTCCCGTGCTGTCCACCGCCCCGAGCGTGGCTTCCGTCCCGGCCCCGGCGCCCGCCGCGACTGCGGTCGCCGCACCGGTCTCTGCCGCAACGCCGTCCGCCGCGCCGGGCCCGCACTACGCCAACCTGTTCGCCCGCATCCGCGCCGGCTTTCAGCTGCCCGACCCCGACAAGCCCGTCATCGCCGAGGAAGCGCGCTGGTACGCCAACCATCCGAAGTTCCTGCAGCGCGCCTTCGGGCGCGCCGACATGTACCTGTACTACATCGTGACGCAGCTGCAGGCCCGGCACATGCCGCTCGAGCTCTCCCTGCTGCCGGTCATCGAGAGCGCGTTCCAGCCGTACGCGTACTCCTGGGCCCGCGCCGCCGGCATCTGGCAGTTCACCTCGGGCACCGGCAAGCTCTTCGGGCTGAAGCAGGACTGGTGGTATGACGGCCGCCTCGATGTGGTCGCCTCGACCAATGCGGCCCTCAATTACCTTCAGCAGCTGCACAATCAGCTCGGAGGCCACTGGCTGCTCGCGATCGCCGCCTACAACTGCGGTGTCGAGACCGTGCTGCGCGCCATCCAGATCAACCGTGCAGAGGGCCGCCCCACCGATTTCTGGGACCTCAACCTGCCGCGCCAGACCGAATTCTACGTGCCGCAGCTGCTCGCCATGGCCCGCCTCGTGAAGGACCCCGCCCAATACGGCCTCTCCTTCAGCCCCATCCCGGACAAGCCCTTTTTCGAGCGCGTCGCCACCGACGGTCAGATCAACCTGGAGGTGGCCGCCCAGCTCGCCGGCATCAGCTCCGATGAGATTTATCAGCTCAATCCCGCCTTCCATCGCTGGGCCACCGATCCCACCGGACCGTTTTACCTGCTGCTGCCCGTGAGCACCGTGCCGGTGTTCGCCCAGAACCTCGCCGCGTTGACGCCCGATGAGCGCATGGGGGTGGAGCACTACGTGGTGCGCCGGAGCGATACGGTCTACTCGGTGGCGCACCAGTTCAAAACGACGATGGCCATTCTGTACAAGCTCAACGACCTGCCGCGCGGCCGCCTCGTCGTCGGGCAGACGATCCAGGTGCCGGCAAGCGACTATCGGCTGCCCAACAGCGTCGTGGTGGCCGACGCCCGCATCGCTCACGACTACTGGCAGGGGAATTTCCGCGTGGTCCGGGTGCGACCCGGTGACAGCCTGTGGGCCATCGCGCAACGCAACGGCATGAGCGTGCAGCGGCTGGCGCAGATCAACGGCATCTCCCCGCAGGACACGCTCTGGCCCGGCGAGCAGCTTCGCCTCTATGCCGATGCCCAGCCCGGGCGCTTCAGAGCCCCGCGGTTCTGGGTCCACGTGGTACGCGTGCAGCCTGGGGATACCCTGTGGTCCATCGCGCAAAGCCACGGCATGAGCGTGGACGCCCTCGCCAGCTTGAACGGCCTGCGGACCAACCAGATCATCAGGCCCGGTGAGCAGTTGCGGCTGACCGCCAATGCCCAGGTCGGCCGGTCCCGGCAGCTCCCGACCCACAGCGTGCGCGTGCAGCCTGGGGATACCCTGTGGTCCATCGCGCAAAGCCACGGCATGAGCGTGGACGCCCTCGCCAGTTTGAATGGCATTTATCCGGACCAGATCCTGCGGCCCGGCGAGCGGCTGAGAATCAGCGCCGGAGTGCGCGCGGCGGGACGTATGCTCGCCGGTGTGAGCCGTGGCGTTCGCCGCGTGATCTACACGGTGCGGGCGGGCGATACCTTGTGGCAGATCGCACAGCGCTTCCAGGTGAGGGTGGGACAGATTCTGGCCTGGAACGAGATGAGCTTGCGCCGGCCGATCCTCGCCGGCGAGAAGCTCATGATTCTGGCCGACTCCGGGGGCTGAGAGAGCGCCTCGGCGCGGGTCAGCCGCGCCGTTCAGTCCGCGAGCCCAATGGTCTACACTGCCGCCGGGGCGCCATCCGCGTCCCGGCGTTTTCAATTGACCGCCCCTCAACCTACCGCAAGGGCTCCTCCATGGGATTTCTCTCCGGCAAGCGCGCACTGATCGTCGGCGTCGCCTCCGACCGCTCGATCGCCTGGGGCATCGCTCAGGCAATGCACCGGGAGGGCGCCGAGCTCGCTTTCTCCTACGTCAACGAGAAGATCAAAGAGCGCGTCGAGACCCTTGCGCACTCCGTCGGCTCGCGCCTGACCCTGCCGCTGGACGTCACGTCGGACGCCGAGATCGACGCCGCGTTCGATCGGATCAAACGCGAGTGGGGAGGGCTCGACATTCTGGTCCATGCGGTCGCCTTTGCGCCCCGCGAGGGCGTCTCGGGCAGCTTCCTGGAGAACACCAGCCGGGAGATCTTCCGGATCGCCCACGACGTTTCGAGCTACAGCCTCACGGCGCTCGCCCGCAGCGCAGCTCCCCTCATGGCGGGCCGGCAGGGCGCGATGCTGACGCTGTCCTATCTGGGTGCCGTGCGCTCCATCCCGAGCTACAACATCATGGGCCTCGCCAAAGCCAGCCTCGAGGCCAACGTACGCTTCCTGGCCGCCGACCTGGGTCCTCGGGGCATCCGGGTCAACGGCATCTCCGCCGGTCCCATCAAAACCCTCGCCGCCGCCGGCATCGCCGGCTTCCGCAAGATGCTCCATCACGTCGCGGAGGTGGCGCCGCTGCGCCGCACCGTAACCCAGGAGGACGTCGGCAACGCCGCGGCGTTCCTCTGCTCCGACCTGGCCGCCGGCATCACGGCCGAGATCCTCTATGTCGACGGAGGCTACAGCACCGTGGGCATGAGCTTTCCGCAAGAGAACGGTTCACTCACGGACAGCGCGCCGAGCTGACGGTCACTGGAACGCGTTCGGGTTCTTGACGACCTTGGCGGTGGCACGCATCTGCGCGATGTAGGCCTGCACATCCCCATCGGCGTCGCTGCGCAGCTGCTGCTGGATCAAGGTGCGAGCCAGGATGGGATCGGGCTCCTTCTGCCCGCTGCGCACCGCCGTGACGGCCACGAGCGCCGCTCCTCCGGTGGGCAGGACTTTCGCCTCGTACACCGGTCCATGCGAGGGCTTGGGGGCGGCGAAGACGATGGCGCTGACATCTCCCGGAACCGAGGGGTCATCGCGGCCGATGAGCTTGACCGGGGCGACTTTGAGCTTCAGCGCCTGGGCCACCTGCCCGAAAGACACACCGGCGAGCAGCTTCGCGCGTGCCGCCTGAGCGGCCGCGAGCGCCGCCTCGTTCGCACGCTGTCGCTGCAACGCGGCGACGATGCCGGAGCGGACCTCGGCGAGTGGCTTGAACTGCGGCCCATGGTGCGCGATCAGCTTGACGATCACCATCTTGTCGTTGTCGAGGATCACCGGGCCCCCGAGGGTGCCCGTGGAGATCGCACCGGAGCCGAACACCAGGTTCTGCACCGGCGCCGCCCGCCCGAGCGGCGCGGCGCCCTCCCCGAGCAGGAACAGCGGGATCCGCCCCGCCGTCAGGTTGAAAGTCTTGGCGAGCGCCGCGAGGCTCGCGCCTGGCGCCTGCGCCTCGTTCTGCAGACTGTCCTCGATATCGCCGAAGCGGCGGGTCGCCTGGCGGCGACGCACCTCGCGCAGCAGCGTGGGCCTCGCCTGCTGGAAGGTCTCGGCGTGGCGGGGCCGGATGCCATCGAGCCGGATGATGTGGTAGCCGTATTGCGTCTTGATCGGACCGACGATGTCGCCGACCTTCGGGATGGCGAACAGGGCGGCCGCGAAGGGCTTCACGAAGTCGTTGCGCTCCACCCAGCCGAGGTTGCCGCCTTGCCGGGCCGACCCCGGGTCCTGGGAGTACTTGCGGGCGAGCGCCGCGAAGCTCTTTCCGGAGCGCGCGAGCGCGAGGATGCGCTTGGCCTTGGCGAGCGCCGCCTGCGGGTCTTTACCGAACTGGATGAGGATGTGGCTTGCCTCGCGCTGCTCGGGCAGGACGAACTGGCTGAGATGCTTCTCGTACGCCGCGTGCAAAGCCGCCTCGGAGACTTTCTCGGCGGCCTCCAGCTGCGCGAGCGTGAGCTCCGCGTAGCGCAGGTCGACCGATTCGGGGATGCGGTAGAGGGCCTTGTGCGCCTCGTAGTACGCCTTGATCGCAGCCGGGCTGATCGGGGCATCGCTCTTGTAGCGGCCGGCTGGAAAGATCGCGTACTGCACCCGACGCTGCTCGTTCTCGAGCGCCTGCGCGCGGGCAATCTCGGTCGGCGTCAGGAAGTCCGATGAGCGGATGCCGTCGATGAGCTGCTCGGTACGCAGCTCCCCCGCGAGCTGGCTTTCGAACTGCGGCAGGGAGATGTTCGCGTTGGCGAGCGCGTCCTCGGCCGCCTGCGCCGAGTACTTGCCCGCCACCTGGAAGGCCGGCTCGGCACGGATCGCGGCGATCAGGTCCGCCTGGGTCACCCGGTAGCCGAGGTGCTCGGTGCGCAGCGTGATGAGCGCGTTCGAGATCAATCCCTCGAGCACCTGGTTCTGCAGCTTCTTGCGGCGCTCAGAGGAGAGGTTTCCGCCGTACTCCTGGGCGAGCTGCGGCTGGGCACGCTCCCAGGCGTCACGAGCCGCCTGCAGCGAGATCGTGTGCCCGTTGACCTTGGCCGCCCAGCTGGCGCCGCCGAAATTGAGGTTCACGAGGCCATAGGCGCCCCACGCGGCGAACACCATCGCCAGGGCGCCGAGGATCGTGTACCAGAACCACTTGTGGGTTTCCAGACTGTCGGTGAGTCTTTGCAGCATGGGATGCGGGCCAGCCTCGAGGGTGGGCGGTGAGTCGAACCAAACGGTAAAGGATAGCAAATCCTGGGTCCGCCACCAGCGCCCGGGGCGCCGATCCATGCCGGTTTCTGCGGATTACCCCTCGGGCTGAAGTCGCATAAAAGGTCGGGCAGGCGCCACAGACGATCGCAGCGCACACGGAGCACACCAGAGAAGATGAACAGCATCGGGGAGGCCGCCGGGGTTCCCGCCGAGCGCCTGAACAGGCGCTGCCGGGTCGAGGAGCTCTCGTTTCGCACCACGGCCGAGATCACCGAGCTCGATGGCGCGCTCGCGCAGCAGCGAGCGCTCGGGGCGCTCGAGCTCGGCGTGCGCATCGACGCCGCCGATCACAATGTCTTCGTGATGGGCGAGCCGGGCAGCGGCCGGCACCTGTTCGTGCAGCACTATCTCGAGCGGCTCGCCGCAACGCGCGCCGCGCCGTCCGACTGGTGTTACCTCAATCGGTTCGACGATCCGCAGCGCCCCAAGGCCCTCAGACTGCCGCCGGGGCGAGGCAGCGAGCTCAAGGCCGATCTGCGCGAACTCGTGCGCGACCTGCTTTCGAGCCTTCCCGAGGCGCTCGAGTCCGACACGCACCGCCAGCGTCGTGCCGAGGTCGAGCGGGAGTTCGAGCAGCTGCAGCAGCGCTCGCTCGATGCCCTGCGCGCGCAGGCCGAGAAGGGGGACCTCGCCATCGTACAGACCCCCGAGGGCGTGGGACTCGCGCCCGCGCGGGGCGGGGAGGTGCTCGCGCGCGAGGAATTCGAGCGCCTGCCCAAAGAGGAGCAGCAGCACATCCGCGACGCCATGGAGTCGATCGGGGAGCTGCTGCGCAAGCACGTGGAAACCATCCCCCGCTGGCGGCGCGACCGGCATCGCAGGCTGCGCGAGCTCGACCGCAGCGCCACCGCCGCCATGGTCGGCGTGCACATCGAGGAGCTGCGCGCCAAGTACGCCGACAGCCCGGAGATCCTCGAGCACCTGAGGAGCCTGCGAGACGATCTCATCGAGAATGCCGGCAGCGCACTCAGAGCCGAAACCCCGCCGGTGCCCGTTCCGGGGCTCGAGCAGCTGGAGCTGCAGGCGAGGCTCTCCCGCTACGATGTCAACGTGCTTGTCGATGGGCGCGCGAGCCAGGGAGCGCCGATCGTCTATGAAGGCAATCCGACCTATCAGAACCTCATCGGCCAGATCGACAACGTCGCGCAGTTCGGCGTGCTCAGGACCGATTTCATGCTGGTGCGCCCGGGCGCGCTGCACCGGGCGAACGGCGGGTTCCTGATCCTCGATGCGGAGCGGCTGCTGGCCCAGCCCTTCGCCTGGGACGCATTGAAGCACGCGCTGTTCGAGCGCAGCGTGCGCATCGAATCCCTGGGGCAACGCCTGAGCCTCATCAGCACCGTCACCCTCGAGCCCGACCGCATCCCCCTTGGCGTGCGCGTCGTGCTGATCGGCACTCGGGGCGCCTACGCGCTGCTGTGCGCGTACGATCCGGAGTTCTCCGACCTGTTCAAGGTCGTGGCGGATTTCGATGACACGATTGAGCGCACGCCGCACACGACACGGCTCTATGCACGCCTGGCGGCCGCCTGCGCGCAGCGCGAGCGGCTGCTGCCGCTCGAGGCGGCGGCCGTCGCCCGGCTCATCGAGCACGGCTCGCGCATCGCGGGGGACTCGAGCAAGCTCTCGACGCACCTGCGCAGCCTCGAGGACACCGTGCGCGAGGCGAATCATTTCGCCCGCGCCGACGGCGGGGCGGCGATCCGCGCGGCCGATATCCAGCGCGCCATCGAGGAGCGGCATGCGCGGCTTGCGCGCGTGCACGGACAGATCCTCGATGCGATCCGCCGCAACCGCCTGCTCATTCAAACCGACGGCGAGGCGGTCGGTCAGATCAACGGACTGTCGGTTCTGCAGGTCGGCACTGACTGGTACGGCCAGCCGGTGCGCATCAGCGCCACCGTGCGCATGGGCGAGGGGGAAGTGCTCGACATCGAAAGGGAGGTCAAGCTCGGCGGGGCTATCCACTCCAAGGGGGTGCTCATTCTCACCGCGCTCATCGGCGCGCGCTTCGGCGGCTCCCGTCCCCTGTCGCTGCACGCGAGCCTGGTGTTCGAGCAGAGCTACGGCGGCATCGATGGCGACAGCGCCTCGCTCGCGGAGGCCTGTGCGCTCATCTCGGCGATCGCGGGCACGCCGCTGCGCCAGTCGCTCGCGGTGACCGGATCGATCAACCAGCACGGGGTGGCGCAGGTCATCGGCGGCGTCAACGAGAAGGTCGAAGGCTTCTTCGAGGCCTGCCGCGAGCGCACCCTCACCGGCACGCAGGGCGTGATCCTGCCGGCCGGCAATGTCGAGCACTTGATGCTCAACGACGAGGTCATTGCCGCGGTCGAGCGCGGCAGCTTTCATCTGTATGCCGTGCGCACGCTCGATGAGGCGGTCGCGCTGCTCACGGGCTTGCCGAGCGGTGAGCGGGGGGACCGCGGTGAATACCCCGCAGGCACGGTCAACGCGCTCGCCGAGGCGCGCGTGCGCGAGCTCGCCCGGCGGCGGCAGGAGTTCGCGCGCGAAGCGCTCCGTAAGCCCGGCGCGGCGCCTCCCGCCTAGGCATCCGGCGTGTGCCGCGCCTTCACGACCAGCAGATCGCAGTCGAGAGCCTCGAGCATCCTTTCCACGAGAGGAGGGCCGGGATCCCCTTGCGCCACCGCGAGGGAGCCGGCACCGAGCACGATCATCTGCGCCCGCGCCTCGCGCGCGTACAGGGCGAGGGAGAGCTCCTCGCCGAGCTCGACTCGTACGTCATCGATGGAAATGGCGTGATGCGCGGCCAGTCTGCGCAGGCGCGCCTCGGTTTCGGCCACGCGCGCGGCTTGCCCCGGGAAGCCAACGTCGCCGCCCGCGGCCGCCCCGCCGTATGAAGCCAGCCGCCCGGGCAACAGGGCGCTGAACAGGCGCACCGGCGAGCCCGCCAGGGCGGAGGCGACCGTCCTCGCCGCCCCGACGACCGTCTCCTCGAGATCCCCGCAGCCCTGCTGCGGCTGCGGGTCGAGTGCGGCCACGACGCACCCCTGGGAGTAGACCTCGCGCGTCTTGAGAAACAACACCGGGGCCGGGCTTTCCCCGATGAGCCGCCCCTCGCGGAAGGCCGCAGCGCGCAGGCCCTTGTCAAGGTGCAGGCCCGGAATGATCAGCACATCGGGCTTGTTGCGCTCGGCGTGGCGGACGATGCCTTCAAAGGTTGGGGTATCCCAGCGGACATTGGCCTCGACCTTCAGTCCCTGGTCGCGCAGCACGTCCGCGAGGCGCTCGAGGCGCCGCCGCCGCTCCTCGACCCGGGCGCCGATCACCTCCGCGGCGCGCTGGCGACCCGCCCAAGCCTGCACCGCCTGCGGCTCGTAGACACAATGAAGCAGCTCGAGCTGCGCATCGAGCCCGCGAGCGAGCCGTCCGACCCGGTCGAGCACATGGATCGGGAGAAGCTCGAGCTCGCACACGGCGAGCATCAGGCGGCGCCAGATCATCGAAAGCTCCCTCTGCGGCAACGCCGCTCTTCAACCCAGCCGGTTGCGGGCCTGAGGGTCATCGAGCGCCAGGCCCTCCTGCGGCCGTCCCTCGCCCTGCGGATCGCGCTCATCCTCCCCGCGCGTATCCTCCCACTCCTCCTCGGCCGCCCTCACCGGCTCGAGCGGCTCAACCCAGTCCGAAGGCTGCATGTCGGTCTCGGAATAGCCGAGATCGTCGGTCTCGATGTCGTCCATGGGGCCCGTCCAATCCTCCGGCGGCTCCGCGAGACTCAGCGGCAGCGTGGTCCAGACTGCTTCGTCGACCTCGTCGAGGTCGCCGTCGAATGTCTGCATCTCGATGGTGCGTGCGCGATCGTCGCGACCCGTGACCTGGAAAAGCTCACCCTTGTCCCAGCGCAGATACCACTGGCCTATCCGCGCGCGGCCCACACCCGTGTTCATGCCTGGCTCCGATGAATCCTCTCGATGCATTCTCACCATGCAACAGCGCCGCCGATCTGGTAATGACGGAAAGTACGCAGCCGTGCCGCGTGGGACCGCGCCACGCGCATCCGCATGAATACCGATTGCAGTGGTGGGCCCCGATCCCCTTATTCGCGGGGATTCCCGCACGGTTGCGCTCTTGTGGGGGGGGATGAGGATACTGGAATGAGACTACAATGCATGTAGAACGAAGAGCCGGCCGGACGGACCGGCAAGGGAGTCTCCCGTGAGCACCGACAACCCTGGAGCGACCGCGGCTGCCGTTCCCGTCTGTGGAATCGGCGCCTCGGCGGGCGGCATCGAGGCGCTGACCGAGTTCTTCGGCGCGCTGCCCACCGATCTGGGCCTCGCCTACGTGGTCGTCGTCCACCTCGCCCCGGATCACAAGAGCGAGCTGCCGGCGATCCTCGCGCGGCGCACGCGCATGCCGGTGGTGCAGGTCGGCGATGAGGCCGAGCCGCTGCTGGCCGATCACGTCTATGTCATCGGGCCGGACCGCAAGCTCATCATCACCGACACCTCCGTGGCCGCAGAGCCCTTCGAGCAGCCGCGCGGCCATCGCATGGCCATCGACCTGCTGTTCCGCTCACTCGCCGAGGCGCGCGGTGACGGTTTCGCCGTGGTGTTCTCCGGAACCGGCTCGGACGGGGCGGTCGGGGCCAAGGCGGTCAAGGGACGGGGCGGGCTGGTCCTGGTACAGGAGCCGAGCGATGCGGCGTACGCGGAGATGCCGCGTGCCGTGATCGCCACAGGAGTGGCCGACGTGGTCCTGCCGGTGCGTGAGCTCGCCCAGCGCCTGGCGGAGCTGGCCCACAACCCTCCACCGCTGCTGCCTCTGCTCGATGTCCACACGGAGCCCGCGCCGATCGCCGACACGGAAGAGAAGGCGCTGCGGGAGATCTTCGAGCTGCTGAGAAAGCGCACCGGGCACGACTTCTCGAAGTACAAGCGCAGCACCGTGCTGCGGCGCCTCTCGCGCCGCATGCAGCTCTCCGGCCAGCTCTCGATCAGCGACTACCTCGCCTACCTGCGCACGCATCTCACCGAGGTGGAGGCGCTGTTCGACGATTTCCTCATCTCGGTGACGAGCTTCTTCCGCGACCCCGAGTCCTGGGCGGCGCTCAAGGAGCAGGTCATCGGCCCTCTGATCGGACGGACCGATCCCGACGAGCAGATCCGCGTGTGGGTGGCGGGCTGCGCCAGCGGCGAAGAGGCCTATACCGTCGCGATGTTGTTCCAGGAGGAAACCGAGCGGCACAAGAGCGCCGCCAGCCAGCTGCTCGTGTTCGCCACCGACGTCGATGAGAAGGCGCTCGCGGTCGCGCGCGAGGGGATCTACCCCCAGTCGATCACCGCGGACGTCTCGGAGGCGAGACTCGAGAGGTTCTTCCGCCGCGAAGATGAGCATCATCGGGTAGTGAGCGACATCCGCGACCGCATCGTGTTCGCCGCTCACGATCTGCTGCGCGACCCGCCGTTCTCGCGCCTGCACCTGATCTGCTGCCGGAACCTGCTCATCTATCTCGACCACGACCTGCAACAGCAGGTGATGGGCGTGTTCCGTTATGCACTGCGCGAGGAGGGGCATCTGTTCATCGGCGCCTCGGAGACGGCCGACGAGGATCTGTTTCAGCCGGTGGACGGCCGCCACCGCATCTTTCTCGCCCGCTCGAGGGCCGGTGCGCGGGTGGTGCTGCCGGAGCTGCTCTCGGCACCGCCCCACCGCGCCGTCCGATACGGCCGCGAAGCCCTCCCGCCGGGGCGCGCGACGGGCGTGGAGATGCACCTCGCCACCCTCGAGCAGATCGCCCCGCCCAGTGTGCTCATCGATGACCGCGGCAATGTCGTGCACCTGTCCCCGACCGTCTCGCGATTCTTTCAGCAAAGCGGCGGGCCGCCGGCGCGCCGCGTCACCGACCTCGTGAGGCCGGAGCTGCGCGATGATCTGCACAGTCTCATCAACCGAGCGATGGAGGGTCCCGAGCCGCAGCTCTCGGCCTTCGTGCCCGTGGACTTCGACGGCTGGCCGCATCAAGTCGCCATGCTCGTGCAGCAGCGGCCCGCGGGCAAGGACTTGCGCGAGCAGTTGCTCGTCACCTTCCTCGACGGCGGCCTGGCGCCGAGCGATGCCGCCCCGACACCGCTGGAGCCGAGCAGCGAGCGGGTGCGCGAGCTGCGCGAGAAGCTGCGTCAGGCCGAGCAGCGCATCGAGAGCATGCGCGATGAGCATTTGTCCATCAACGAGGACCTGCGGGCGGCCAACGAGGAGCTGCAGAGCCTCAACGAGGAATACCGCTCCACCACCGAGGAGCTCGAGACCAGCAAGGAGGAGCTGCAGAGCGTCAACGAGGAGCTGCAGACGGTCAACAATGAGCTGAACCTGAAACTCGATGAGGTCTCGCGCGCGCACAACGATCTCGAGAACCTCATGGCCGCCACGGACGTAGCGACGCTGTTCCTCGACCAGGAGCTGCGCATCAAGCGCTTCACGCCGAAACTCGGCGAGATCTTCAATGTCAAGGTGCGCGACTACGAGCGCCCCATCGGCGACCTCACCCACTCGCTCGAGTACGACTCGCTCGAGCAGGATGCCCGCCGGGTCCTCGCCAACCCCGTGCCGATCGAGCGCGAGGTCCGCAGCCGCGACGGGAAAACCTTCGTGGCCCGCCTGAGCCCCTACCGGCTCGCGGGCGGGCGTGACGTCGATGGGGTGGTGATCACTCTCGTCGATGTGACCGCGATCAAGACCGCCGAGTCAGTCCTGCGCGCCAGCGAGCTGCGCGAGGCCGCCGAGCTCGAGACACTGCGCAGCCTTCACCGCATGACCATCGCCGCCGCCGCCGCGGCCAATACCCCGGAGGCGCTCGATCAAGTCCTCGCCAGCGCCATCGAGCTGCACCATGCCGATTTCGGCAACGTGCAGCTGCTCGAGAGCGGCTCCAGGCGGCTGCAGATCGTGGCGCAGCACGGCTTCCGATCGGATTTTCCCGTGCAGCTGCGCTCGCTAGGCGCCGAGGACGCCACCAGCTGGGGCCGCGCGCTGCGCACCCGCGCGACCGCACAAATCCCGGACGTCACAGTCGATGCCGGATCCGCTCCGGATCGCGAGGCCGCGAATCGCGCCGGCTACCGGGCGGTGCAGTCGACTCCGCTCATCTCCCGCAGCGGAGCATTGCTCGGGGTGCTGTCCGTGCACTTCCGCGAGCCGCACCCGTTCTCGGAGCGGGACAGGCAGCTCGGCGACCTGCTCGGCCAGTGGGCGGCGGACCTGATCGACAATCGAGCCGACCGGGACCGACTCGCACAGACCGGGACACCGAGGGAGTCTCAGCCGCTTGCCGGGCCGCACGGCGATGCCGGACCTTGACCGTTGGGTCGCTCATGTTCTTTCGCCAGCCGCAAGCCCTGGAGACGTTGGCCGCGCTCCTCTCGCCGGATCTGCCCGCGACGAGCGCCGCATCGCCTTTGCGGGCGTGGGTACCCTCGTGCTCGACGGGCGAGGAGGCCTATTCGCTTGCGATCGCATTATGGGAGCGCTTCGAGGCGGCGTATCTGCAGCCGCATATCCGGCTTTTTGCGACCGATCCGGACGAAGCGGCCCTCGCGCGCGCACGCCGGGGCGTCTACCCGCAGCGCATCGCGGGTGAGCTCTCGGCTCGGCGCGTCGCGCGCTTCCTCGAGAGGACCGAATCGCTCGACTACCGGATCTGCGCTCCGTTGCGCGAGCGGGTGCTGTTCGGCCAACACGATGTGTTGCGCGATCCGCCGATCTTCACCGGTCTTGACCTCCTGTGCTGCCGCGACCTGCCGCCGAAGCTTACGCCCGGGGCGATGAGCCGGCTCGCGCAACGGTTCCACTTCGCCTTGAAGGAGGGCGGCTGGCTTCTGCTCGCGAAGCCTCTGCCCGCCGGGCCGCTCGAGTCACTCTTCGAGTCCGCCTCCGTCGACTGGCCGATCTATCGCGCGCGCCACCGGGAAGAGCCTCTCGAGCTCCACGGCGTGGAGGGCGGATCGAGCCTGCCGCATCGGCGTCTGGCGCGGCTCGAGGAACAGCTGCGCAGCGCCAACCGCAAGATCGCCTCGATGGGCGCCGAGATCGAGGGGGGGAAGGAGGAGCTGCACGACTCGAACAGCCGGCTCAAATCCCTCAATGAGGAGCTGGCCGTTCTCAACGTGGAGCTCGAGCACCGGGTGCGCTCGCTCAATGCCGCCACGGACGATCTGTCCAACCTGATCGATGCAACCGACATCGTCGTGCTCTTCCTGGACCGCGATCTGCGGGTCCGGCGCTTCACGGCGAGCGCCGCACGGCTTCTTGGATTGGGCGGCAGCGATGTGGGACTGCCGCTCAAGCAGATCGCCTCGACGCTCATCGACTCCGTGCTCGAGCAGGAGGTGCGCCGCGCCATCGACACCGCGAGGCCCGCCGAGAGGGATCTGCCCGCGGGGGAGCGCCGCTGGTATCTGCGGCGAATCCGGCCCTATGTCGCCGGCGGCCGCGCCATCGGCGCGGTGATCGCCTGGATCGACATCACGCAGATCAAATCGCTGCAGCAGGAGGTCGCGAGCGTGGCCGCCGTCGAGCAGCAGCGCATCGGCCAGGAGCTGCACGATGGCATCCAGCAGGAACTCGCCGGACTCGGACTGCTCGCCCAGACGCTCTGCGACATCCTGCCCTCGCGCGCGGAGGCGTCCCGGGATCTCGCGCAGCGCCTGGCGCAGGGCATCGCGGCGGCGAACGAGCGCCTGCACGCCCTCGCGCGCGGCCTGGTGCCCCTCCCCGTCGATGCGCAGAGCCTCGCGCCCGCGCTCGCCGAGCTGGCGCGCAGCACCCGCGAGACGTTCGCCCTCGCCTGCCTGTTCGAGCCCTCACGGGTGCGCATACCGGATGCCGACGTTGCCACCCACCTGTACCGCATCGCGCAGGAGGCGGTGCGCAACGCCGCCCGCCATTCCAACGCCGATCGCATCACGATCCGGCTCGCTGCGCCCGAGGGTGGGGTGATGCTGGAGGTGAGCGACAACGGCATCGGCCTGCCGTCTCCCGGGCGGATCCAACAGGGCGCGGGGGTGGGCCTGCGGCTGATGGAGCACCGCTGCTCGCTCATCGGAGGCCGGTTCATCGCCGAATCCCAGCCCGGCGGCGGCACGAGGATCGCCTGCATCCTGCCGGCGCAACCGGACACGCCCGGACAGTAGGTCAGGTCAATCCCCGCCCCCGAGCGCCCACGACACCGCCCGGCGCAGCAGCTCCGTGCCGTTGCGCAGGCCGAGCTTCATGCGGATGTTCTCGCGATGCGACTCGATCGTGTGCACGCTCAGGCGCAGCTGCTCGGCGATCTCGCGCGTGCCCTGTCCATGGCCGATGAGCTCGAACACCTGCATCTCCCGGTTGCTGAGCGCATCGAGACCGCGCGGGGCGCCCTGGCCCGAGATCACCTGCTTGGCGATCCTCTCGGTCATGGCGGCGCTGAGATAGACCCCCCCGCGCAGCACCGTGCGGATCGCCTCGATCACCGAGCCGTGCAGCTCCTGCTTGTTGAGATAGCCCTGGGCGCCGGCCCTGAGCACGCGCTCGGCGAACAGCTCCTCCTCGTAGGCGCTCACCACCAGGATCTTCGGCGCGGGGGTGTTGGCGGCGAGCTGCTTGATCAGATCGAGCCCGCTGCCGTGTTTGAGCGCCAGATCGACGATCGCAAGGTCCGGCCCGCCCGCGCGGATGAGCGCCAGAGCCTCCTCGGGATCCGCGGCGCCACAACAAACCTCCCAGTCCGGCTGGGTCGAGATGCGCGCCGCCAGGCCCTCGCGCACGAGCGGGTGATCGTCCACGACCGCAATGCGTATCCGCTTGAACCGGGATGGGCTTCGACCCACGCACATCATGGCAATCCCCAGTCTCCTGTCCCCCGCAGCATGGTAACCATCCCATCTTGCGAAGGAAACCTCCGCCCGCTCCCTTGGCCGGGGCGCCGGGGCGAATCGGGCGCTGCCGATGCCGCCTTGGGCTGGTGGATTCCGCCATTCCTCGCTAGTGGCGCATCCGATTGCCGAACCGCACGCGAGCACCGGATTATGTGCACCGTCTCGGTCCACCCCGAGAACGCCTCATCGAATCGATACGGCGGCAACACCAGGGAGATGCATGGACCATGCTCACGCCCCCTCCTGATCTCGCGCGCCTCGCGCTCGAGGATATCCCGGATGCGATGATCATCACGAATGCCGCCGGCACGATCCTTTTCGCCAACCTTCGGGCCGGGAGCCTCTTCGGATGCGATCGGGCCGAACTCATCGGCTGCAATGTCGACAGCCTGATGCCCGAGCCGTTCCGGGAGCGGCACGCGGCGCACCGCGAGGAGTATCTGCGCCGGCCGCACGTGCGGCCCATGGGCCAGGGGCTGGAGCTCGCCGGCCTGCGGCGCGATGGCGCCGAGATTGCGCTCGAGGTCAGCTTGAGCCCCATCGAGGGTCCCGACGGCCTGCTCGTCGCGGCGGCCATCCGCGACGCGAGCGGCCGAAAGCGCATCGAGCGCGAACTCATCGCGGCGCGCACCGCTGCGGAGCAGGCGCGCGAGTCCGCGCAGCGCGCGAGCCAGGCCAAGAACCGCTTCCTCGCCACGGCGAGCCACGACCTGCGTCAGCCGCTGCAGACCCTCGCCCTGCTGAACGGGACACTGCGGCGGGTCGTGGCGGACGCCGATGTCGCACAGATCCTCACACAGCAGGAACAGGCGATCGGGGCGATGTCGCGGCTCATCAATGCGCTGCTCGACATCAGCAAACTCGAGTCCGGCGCGGTGAAGCCCGACCCCGTGGACTTTCCGGTGGCGGTGATCTTCGAGGAGCTCCGGCGGGAATTCGCCGGCATTGCCGCGGACAAGCACCTGAAGCTGGAGATCGCCGAATCGACGGTGCGCGCGCACAGCGACCCCTCGCTCATCGAGCAGGTGCTGCGCAACCTCGTCTCGAACGCGATCAAATACACGTGCCGCGGGAAGGTGGCGCTCAATTGCATGCTGATGCCGGGCTCGCTTCTGCGCCTGGAGGTGCTCGATACCGGGATCGGCATCCCCGCAAGCCAGCTCTCCTGCATCTACGACGAGTTCTACCAGGTTGGCGTCGCCACCAACCGGGCGCGCGACGGATACGGCCTCGGGCTCTCGATCGTCAAGCGGATCGTCGAGCTGCTCGGCCTGCGCCTGGAGGTGCGCTCGCAGCCCGGTGAAGGCTCCTCGTTCTCGCTGCTGCTGCCGGCGGCCACCGGCCGGGAGGCGCCGCCGCGCCCGGCGGCCGTACCCGATGCCGCCGCCGCCACCGGCGCCCGGCGCGTGCAACGCGTGCTCCTGGTCGAGGACGATGCCTGGGTACGGGACGCCACTCGGATGCTGTTGAGCGTGGAGGGCTACCGGGTAATGGCCGTCGCCACACTCGAGGAAGCGCTCGAAGTCGCCGCGGCAGGCGTGGACATCCTGGTGACCGACTACCATCTGTCGGACGGCCTCACCGGCACGCAGGTGATCACGGCGCTGCGCGAGACGCTCGGCCGGTCGCTGAAAGCGGTGCTCGTCACCGCCGACACCTCCAGGGTGATCCGCGACCTGCCTCGTGATCCGGACCTGTGCGTCGCGAGCAAGCCGTTGAGGGCCGAAGAGATGCTGACATTGCTCACCACCTTGAGCGCCGGCACCTGAGCTGAACCCCGTCCGCGGCGCTCGAAGGAGGAGCGCTGCGCGTGGTTTTCCCGTATGGCCGGCGCGGCGGGCGCCTGACTACGCTGCCGGGCCTCAACCGCCCTGGAGCTGCATCCGAATGCCCGGCTGGCGCTCCGGCCGGTCGCGGCAGGAGCGCGGGGATGAGTTCAGGCCCGAGCATCAGCGGAACGGTCATCTTATGCGGATACGCTTCGCCTATGTACATCGTGATGGTGGCCTCGGAGTGCTCGCCGGCGGCACAGGCCGGAGGCCTGGGTGATGTCGTTTCCGGCCTCAGCCGGGAGTTGGAGCTGCGCGGGCACGCGGTGGAAATCGTTCTGCCGAAATATGACTGCATGCGCTACGAGCACATCTGGGGACTTCACCTCGTGCACGAGGACCTCCGGGTCCCCTGGTACGGCGGGGCGATTGGCTGCTCGGTCTGGTTCGGCTTCGTGCACGGACGCAAGTGCTTCTTCATCGAGCCGCATGCGCGCGATCGGTTTTTCAACCGCGGCGCCTACTACGGCTTCGCGGACGAGACCTTGCGGTTCGCGTTCTTCTCCAAGGCGGCGCTCGAGTTCCTGCTGCAGTCGGGCAAGCGCCCCGATGTGATCCACTGCCACGACTGGCACACCGCGCTCGCGCCGGTGCTCCTCTATGAGATCTATCAATACCACGGCATGCACGATCAGCGCGTGTGCTTCACGGTGCACAATTTCCGCCACCAGGGGATCGCGGGGGAGGATGTCCTGTGGGCGACGGGCTTGGGAAAGCCGCAGTACTATTTCGATCCGCTCAGGATGCGCGACGATTCCAACGCCAGTGCGCTCAACCTGATGAAGGGCGCCCTCCTCTATTCGAACTTCATCACCACAGTCTCGCCTCGGCACGCCTGGGAGGCGATGCACACCGACCAGGGCTTCGGGCTCGGCCACTGCCTCGCCGTGCACCAGGGAAAATTCGGCGGCGTGCTGAACGGCGTCGACTACGACGCATGGAACCCGGAAGTCGACCGGCGCATCCCGCATCGCTACGGCGTCCACTGCCTCGAGCGCAAGTATGCGAACAAGGAAGCGCTCAGGGAGCGGTTCTGGCTGCGCAGGGACTTCAAGCCCATCGTCGCGTACGTCGGAAGGCTCGATCCGCAGAAAGGCGTCGATCTCATCCGCCACGCGATCTTCTATTCACGTCAGCACGGCGCGCAGTTCGTGCTCCTGGGGTCGGGGTCGGAGAACGGCGTCCACGGCCAATTCTGCAGTCTCAAGCGCCAGCTCAACGAGGATCCGGACTGCCACCTGGAGATCGGCTTCAGCGACGAGCTGGCGCACCTCATCTACGCGGGCGCGGACATGATGATCATGCCGAGCCTGTTCGAGCCCTGCGGCCTCACGCAGATGATCGCCATGCGGTACGGCACGATCCCCATCGTGCGCGCGGTCGGGGGGCTGCTCGACACCGTCTTCGACTGCGACTACAGCGCAAGCCCCTCCCCGGAGCGCAACGGCTACGTCTTCCATCAGGCCGACCCCCCGGGGATCGAGTCGGCGCTGAGGCGCGCCATCCGGCTCTGGTACGACCGTCCGCAGGCGTTTCGCGGCCTGATGGAAAACGCCATGCGCTGCGACCATTCGTGGAACCGCCCCGGCGCCGATTACCTCAACATCTATGACTACATCCGTTACAAACGCTGAGGCCGCCGGCCTCGGGGAGTGCTCTCATGACTGAGCTGCCCGAATACGTCGATGGTCTGCCGAACATCTGCGGCTGGGAGGCGCTCATCGAGGAGAATGCCCGCGCAGCGCTCGCTGCCCCCTACCTCTCCGAGAGCCGCATCGACTTCGGCCGCGCCCGCAGCGCCGTCGCGATCGCGCTGCACATGCACCAGCCCCTGATTCCCGCCGGCGGGGCGGACCTCGCCACCGCTGCGATCATCGGCAACCTGCAGTACATGATGGAGCACCAGGGGATCGGCGACAATCACAATGCGCCGATGTTCCTCTGGTGCTACAAGCGCATGGGAGAGTTCATTCCACAGCTGGTGCACGAGGGCAAGGAGCCGCGCGTGATGCTGGAATACTCCGGCACACTGCTGCACGGGCTGCGTCAGATGGGTGCGCATGAGGTACTCGACAGCCTGAAGAGAATCACTCTCGATCCGCTCTACCGGCATGCCCTCGAGTGGCTGGGCGCCCCCTGGGGACACGCGGTCGCCCCCTCCACCCCCGTGCAGGACTACCGGCTGCACGTGCGGGCCTGGCAGCATCACTTCGCCGCCCTGTTCGGCCTCGAGGCGCTCTCGCGGGTGCGCGGCTTCTCCCCCTCCGAGATGGCTCTGCCCAACCATCCGGACGTCGCCTACGAGTTTGTGAAGACTCTCAGGGACTGCGGCTTCTCCTGGGTGCTGATCCAGGAGCACACCGTGGAGCGGCCGACCACCGGCTTGGGGCCCGACCGCAAGCACCTGCCCCACCGCCTCGTATGCCGCAACTCGCACGGGGAGTCCGCCAGCATCATCGCGATCGTGAAGACCCAGGGCAGCGACACGAAGCTGGTTGCGCAGATGCAGCCCTACTACGAGGCCCGGGGCCTCGAACGCTGGCAGCTCGCCGGCCGCACGGTACCGCCGCTCGTCACCCAGATCGCCGACGGGGAGAACGGCGGGGTGATGATGAACGAGTTTCCTCCGAAATACCTCGAGGTCGCGCGCGAGAGCTCCGGGAGCGAGACGCCGCTCATGAACGTCACCGAATACCTCGAGCACCTCTTCTCCACCGGAGTCCGGGAAGAGGATTTGCCGGCGCTGCAGCCCCTCTACCAGAAGCGCATCTGGGACCGCTTCGAGCCCGGGGGGGGACCTGAGCGCCTCGAGGCGCTCATCAAGGACCTCGAGCGCGAGGATCATCGCTTCCACATGGAGGGCGGCAGCTGGACCAACAACATCTCGTGGGTGCGCGGCTACGAGAGCCTGCTCGGCCCCATGGAAAAGGTGAGCTCGCTCTTTTTCGAGAAAGCGATCCGTGCCGGGATTTCACCCCGCGAGCACCGCTACCGCAATGCGCTCTTTCACCTGCTCGCCTCCCAGACCAGCTGCTACCGCTACTGGGGGCAGGGCCTGTGGACCGACTACGGGCGCGAGATCCTCAGGCGCTGCGAGCAGATCCTGCTGCACGACTTTTGACATCCGCCGGATCCGCACATGCGCCCCGTCCGGCGCGGACTCCCCCTCGCCCGGTCAATGCAGCGGTTGCCGGGCGCGCCCGGGATGGCGCTCGGCCTCATCGAGGTCCGCGTGCGCGCGTGCGATCCATCCCTCACCCCGGCTGACGCTGCAGCTCATCTCGGCGCGCAGCAAGTGCCACAGGCCCGCCTCGAGTTCCTCGGCCAGCCCCGGGATGCGCTCTCCGCCGGCCTCCCTCGCGAGCGCCCGCGCCTCGTGGACCGCCTCGCTCAGCGCGCATACGCGATCGAATGCATCACGCTGCGGGTGGGAGCCGGTCCATTGAGTGAAACCGACACCATGACGCCAGCCGGTATTCCACTCACCGGTGCGCGCCCTGTGTGCGCAGGTACTCGTCGATGAACACCGGTTAAATGGAGCCGCAGTCCGCACGCGCATGCGCAAGCAGCTCGCCCTAGAACGCTCCCCGGAAGTTCGCCGCCAGGGTGACGTTGCGGAACCAGTCGCCACTGCCCCCGTCCGCGCAGGTGGTCACCAGGGGCGGAAAATCACACCATTTGGTGCGGGTGCGGACTTCCCGATCGAACCATGCGTAATCCATCCCAGACCCTTGCGCGTCGGGGAGCTCGCGATCGCGCACGATGACGAGGAAGTGCGTGTGGGATCGGCTGCACGGCCTTGCCCCCCCAGGGCTTCACTGCCCGGGATGGGGGCGCGGCGCGCTCGCGCAACGAGCGGCAAAAGCGTATATCTGCGAGGAGCGCTCCGCATCGGTAGAACCGCGCACCGGACTTGATTCTCGCGCTCGTGAACCCGACTGAGACAACGCTGCGCCGCAGCCGCCTTTACTCGGAGACTCTCGGCATCGATCTCGCCGCCAACACCGACATCGAGCTGTTCAAGTGGCTGCTCGCGAGCGTGCTGCTCGGCGCGCGCATCTCCGAGACCATCGCCACACACACGTACCAGTCATTCGAGCGCCACCGGCTGCTCGCCCCGAAGCGCATACTCGCCGCCGGCTGGGGGTACCTCGTCAACCCGATCATGCGCGAGGGCGGGTATGTGCGCTACGATGAGAAAACCTCCACCAAGGTGCTGCGCATTTGCGACACCCTGATCATGCAGTACCGGGGGAGCCTCAGACGCCTGCACGCACTCGCGAGCGACAGCCGCGACCTGGAAGCGCGCCTCGACCGCTTCTACGGTGTGGGCCCGGTCACCGTCAACATCTTCCTGCGGGAGCTGCGCCCGAGCTGGCCGAAGGCGGATCCCGAGCCGCTGCCGCGCGTGAAGGCCGCGGCGCGGCGCCTGGGCATCGACCTCGGGCAGTACCGGCGCAAGAGCATGGCCTTCGCCCGCCTCGAGGCGGGCCTGATCCGCCTGCGCAAAGTCTCAGCAGGGGACGGGTGAGGAGGACGAAGGAACCGAGAACAACAGCCCGCTACCCGCACGGGCGCCGTCATACAGCGCGAGCAGCGCCGCCGGGATGCCGAGCACGCCCGCCGTGCGCCCGGACAGGTTCTCAACCCCAGCCTCCCGCCGTCCAGGTCCCCCCGCGCGCCGCAGGACTGTTGACAGGTGTCGCCGCCAACCGATAAGACAGCTCGTCTCCCCGACGCGGGCCCAATCGTGAATCCGACCGTGCGCCAGGACGCCGCGGCCACCGGCCCGCCCTGCGCCACGGGCCGTGCCGGCGGCGCCATGAACTCCGGGGAAGCCGGATCGAGCACGCAGCGCTCGAGGATCGCCTCCTCAAGCCCTTCGGGCTGCGCCTGTCGAGCGGGATGGCGTACTACCTCGTCGCCCTGCCGGAGGCATTCCGCCGCCCGACGATGCCAACCAGCTGATTTTGTTCGAATAACATTGAGGCAGTTAGTGATACATTATCAGTAATAATGGCAGTCATCACTACAATCAATTTTCGATAAATTAAACCGTGCTGCTATATTTTTCACAGCCACAAGGGGAGAGATCCCCAGATGAAACGAAACCCTGCAGCTACCGGGGTAGCTTTTCAGATTCTGAAACATCGGCATGGGCGCATGGTCGTGCAGGGCAAAGGTCCTCTGTTGAGGCCGGCTGCTGCGACGGGCACGGTCATGCCGGTCCTTCAATATCTATAACGGTAAGCTTCAGGAGCTTCAGATCACTGTGCACCTAGAAGGGCCAGGAGCTCGATCCGACCGGGTGTCTCACTGAGGCGATTTACGCACACTGGTTGCTTGCGGACGCGCCGTCGGCTCGCAGGGAGGCCGGCGCGTGCGCTGCCCGCGGACGGACTGAGGTGGTGATGATCATCTGCCCTTCGCGACATTGGCGTCGCATTCTTCTGTCTGTCGCCACAGTATTGTCAGTCGCGGCACTGGCTCTGCACTGCGGAGTGGCTGCTGCCCAACAACACAAGACGGAATCCCTCTTTCCTCGATATCACGGCGGAACGTTTGCGACACCGAGCGCGAGCGCAATGCCAATGGTGCGTTCCTGGTGGCCAGACGCCGCGTCTGCTGAAACTCCCCAGGGATTGCGGATGATTGAGAAGGACGTAAATAACATGGCCGCCGCAGGGTTCGGAGGTCTGGAAATTGGTTTTCTGGCGGACCGTCTGACAAACGTCCCGCAAAGCTCGATGCTGCCTGTATCCCAGCGACTCGGTCAACCGGGAATTGATCAAAGTACAGCGCAGACGTCAGGCGGCCAATGCTGCCTAGCATTCAGCAATGCGCAGGCCAGGACCATCGGATTCGGCTCGGAGAACTGGCAGAAAGTCTTGACGCAGATTTTCGAGACGGCAGATACCGACCATCTGCACGTTGATCTCACCCTAAGTCAGCATTGGCCGCTCGCATTCGATGACATCGATCCAAACGACCCGGGTCAGCAACAGGAGGCGGTTACCGCGTACAGACCCATCACCTCAGCCGAGGTCGCCGCCGGAACTCTTGAGGTTCCCCTTCCGCCACAGCGCCTGCAAGATCAGGACGGGGTGCCTTTTGTCTTCGTCGATCACTACCAATCGGCCACGATTGCGAAGGTGGCTTCCATGACGAGAAGCGGGGCACCGATCTTCGCCTATGCCTCGTTGACGGATGTCTCTCCGGAGACGAAGCGGATATCGGAGCAAGACGGCAAACGCGCCGGCCATGCCGCAGGAATCATGGATGCCGCCTGGATTCGAAAAAACCCCGAGATTTTTAAAGGAAATCTGGCGGCCGGATCCGACACAATTTCGAATACATATCCCAGCTGCCGTACCTATGGCACAAGGTTCGCGCCGGCGACGCCCGCCAACCTGCCTGCCTGGTTCGCGCCGGCGACGCCCGCCAACCTGCCTGCCTGTCAGGCTGGGTCAACTCTTAGCGGACCTGGCATAGTACCAGGGACATCGGTAATCAGCGTCTCCGCCAATTCAATCAAGATGAGCCGGCCGGCGAGTGACTCGTCGAGTGGTGTGCGGATAAACGCGCGGTGGAGCCTCAACACGATCAACGCGGATTGGGGTCCGGTTCCCCCGGCAAACGCAAAATTCACAGTCGACAACGGTAAGATCGATGCCGCGGGCGAACGTCGGCGCATGGCCGACTGGCAGTACGAATACCAGACGGCCGTCAGAGCGGCTGCTCTTAAGGACCTGGGCTGCCAATTGGCTCCCCCCGGGGGCGTGCTCGCGCCCGGAGATTGCGTCTTGATCGGAACGTGGTCCCAGGGAACCGGTCAGACCCGCTCGGGTGGGGTCAACACCGTGGAGTACGATCGGGAGTACGTCACCAGCGTTTACTCCACGGCAGGGGTCCGGGCAATCGAGGGGTTCTGGGAGCGAAATATCCTCGGAACCTGGTCCGAAGGCCAAGTTGCGCGGGCTCCCGGTGACGCCCGGTTGCTCGACTTGATCAGGGCCAATGCCCGCACCAATCCCGAGGACGCCATCTTCGAGGATTCCCTGGAATTGCTCAAGGCTGGACCGGGCAATCTCTGGACTCTCGGGTTGCTCGGCCAGATGTCCCAGGCTCTCGGTTATGACGCGAAACGCTATGCGCCGGTTTTGGCCGGGGGATTGCGTTTTGACAGATCAATCGCGCCCGGAGAGCTGCCCGCGGCGAGAGTGGCGGAAGACTGGAGTAAAACGCTCGGCGAGGACTATATTCGAAAGCACGCAGATGAGCTGCAAAGATGGGCCAAGGCAACTCTTGGCTATAACTTCAAGCAGCAGGTGGAGTCGGGCGGAGGAGCGCCGGGGTTTCCAGGAGTTAATCCGTACGCCGGAATTCAGGAGGGTGACAATTCAGCGAACGACGACTCCTGGAGAGCGCTGTCCGGCGCGGCGAACCTGAACGGGAGCAACATCGTGTCAGCCGAAGCGCTCACGTTCAGCACCGATTACACGACTCCATGGATTTCGGATATCCGTCAGCTCAACTACTATTACTCGATGGGGGTGAATCGCGCAAACCTCCATGGCAACCCATTCCCCGAGACGTTTGACCGCTTGCCGGTGGAAACGACGGTCAATGGTGCCGGCAGTCAGTGGCCTGGATGGGAGTATCAGCACAGCGGACCGCCTGGGCTCACCGGCCGCGCATATTCCGCAAGCAGAACTGGCTTTGGCGCTTTCGATGCGCGGCAGCCCTACTGGAGTGATGTCCGGGAGCTTACAGGCTACATTGCGAGAACACAGGCGGTACTGCAAATGGGACGGGCCAAACCGGACATCGCGGTGCTCGAGGGTACCAGCCAGTCCTACGAATTCCCGCAGACAAACGCACTGCAAGTTCTCTTGAACAAAGGCTGGCAGTACGACGTCGTAGACGAGACAGAGCTAAGACTTCCGGGAGTGAGTGTCACCGACAGGAGTTTGGACGCCAACGGACCAGCTTATCGAGCGATTGTATTGGATATGGTGACGGACCTCATGCCATCTACAGTGAGAATGCTGGCACGATACGCTGAGGCCGGTTTGCCGGTTATTTTATACAAATGCAACATCCGGAGAGTCTACGGAACGAATCAGCCGGGCGGCCACTCGACATCGCTCGACGGCGAGAACGATACGGCACTAGCCAATGCGGTGGGCAAACTGCTGCAAACCAGGAATGTTTACAGAGCCGATAGTCAGGTTGAGATTGAGCGCGCACTGGCGCAAGCAGGCGTCGCACCGTATGCGCACTATTCCGCGGCCGGTCTGTACTCCCAGCACAGAGTTTCACAAGGTGTGAACTATTACTATCTGTATGCGGGTAATAACTGGCTTACCCATGATGCAAAAGCGGGCTCCCGCGCGATCGGCCTTGAATCCACGAGGAATCTCGCGCCCGGCGATCGTTTGCTTATCGGCAACGGTCCGGATGAGGAGACCGTCGCGATCGCGAGGGTTTCCGCAGCGGTACCGGGATCAGAGCCAAACGTTTTGTTGGCGCAGCCACTCCGCCATTTCCATGCAGGAGGGCCGCAGTACGCGTTCTTGAGCACAGGAGTCACTGCTGCGGGAGCAGCCGATCCCACGTATGTGTCTACCGTCATCGATAAACGGATAACTCTGAAAGGAACGGGACAGCCGTACATTCTCGATGCGTGGACTGGGAAGGCCGTTCGCATCGCTGATTACAGCGAAGATCGGGGCGAGGTGGCCATTCATTTGACGTTACAACCCGGGGACGCGGTGATTATCGCGGTGGCACCGGGGGCGATACCCGGTTTGCCTGGGCGAACTGCGGTGCAATATCCGCACGCCACGAGCGTCAGCGGCGACGCAAAAGTCATCTACTGGCACGCCGACCGCGGGACGGTGGCCGTCAGGGCCGAGAAGCCCGGATCTTATGTGGTGCGACTGTCCGACGGGCGCACGCGGATCGCCCGAATACGGACAGTTCCTCGGAGCGTGAAGCTGTCGCGAGGCTGGACGCTCACCCTCTCAAGTTGGGGTCCGGACCGGCGAGCGGACGCGACCGACCCGCAGATTTCGAGGGTGACTCGGGTCCATTTTGGGCCGGATGCGCTCGGCCCTTGGAGTGCATTGCCGGCAACCGCGACGCAACTGTCCAGTCTCGGGGTATCGAGCATGAGCGATGTGTCGGGCACGGGAATGTACACGGACAGATTTCGACTGCCGAAGACGTGGAAGTCCGGCAGGGATGGAGCCTACCTGCAGTTTGCGCACGGCGTCGGCATGGTGGTGGCGGTAGCGATCAACGGTCACAAAATTGGAAATATTGACCCCATGACGGATCGGGTCGATGCGGGGCCGTCTCTTCGTCCTGGGGCGAACACGATTCAGATCAAGCTTGATAGCCTACTCGGCAATCGTGTTGGTCGGCCGCGCCAAACGTACGGGCTGATGGGCGTGAAACTCATTCCCTATGTGAATGCCCGCTGCAAGCCAAGCGTCGCAGCTATCCCCGCGAAGCCGTGATTTCCAGTTCGGGATGTTCAGGTGGAATTCAGATGCAACAACCCGCGGCCGGTGCGGGCAGGTGCGTCCTGTGGGAGAAATCATCATACCAAATTCAGACCTCCTGACGCAGCCCCTGCTGAAAATGTCCGGTTTTGGAGCCATCAGGGAGCCGGGGCCGCCTCCGGGGCGGCGGCAGAGTGGGGTGCGGAGGAACTCACGCGCGCCCTCCCAGGGACACGATCGAGAAGATTGCGACCCAGATCAGGTCGAGGAAGTGCCAGAACAGGGCGAGGCGGACGAGGCGCGAGCGGGTCGCCTCCGTCAGACCCGCTCGTATGATGTCGATCAGCAGGAGCGTGAGCCAGATCGAGCCGGTGCGATGCAGCCTGGCCTTGGAGGGAGCGGGCGATATCTCAGCCCGCAGCGGGATCAGCCGGCCTTGGCCCCCATCGACCTCGGGTAGCGCGGAAATCCGGGGAGCAACCGGCTCATGAGCGCAGCGGAGCTTACCGCAGCGAGCGTGAAGGGCAACACCACCTCAACGGTGAACCACGCGCCCGGATGCAACAGGGCGGGATACATCGCCAGGGCGATGCCGGGCGGATGGAAGATGCGCAGCAGCGGCAGCACGATCGCGGCGCTCAGCGCGGCCACCATCGCCACGCCGGGACCGAAGCCGAGGAGCGCGGTGAGACCGGTGCCGAGCGCCGCACCGGCCACCGAGCCACACACGACGGCAAGCGGTTGGGCGATCGCGACCCCGGGCAAATACACCAGGATCGTCAAGGTGGCCGCGAAGGGAGGAACCAGGAAGACTCCGCCGCCCGAGTGATCGATCCAGGCCAACGCCCCGAGCAGCCCGGCCATCCACAGCCAGGCCGGCAGGCTGGGGGAAATCGCGGTACCCCAACACGCGAGCACTCGGCCCGCCAACCGATCTCCGCCGTTCATTGTCCGCACGCCCTCCTCAACGGTGCGCGGCGGCCGCGCCGAAGGCGTCCACGGCACCGGCAGCGCAGCCCCTGACGGCGTCAGGACTCAGCCTGGCAACGCCAACGGCAACGCTCACCGCGACCTGCCGACGATAAATGCTCCAGTCCGTCACGCTCATGACAGGCTCCATGGATCTGACGACGGACCTACGTTAAGCCCCTCGACCCGTCCCGCCAATGCCGGCGGCGCTCAAAGATATGACTGTGCGGATCGAATGGAAGGCGAAGCGCGACACGACCCGCGCCTGCAGGCACCGGGAACCCTCGCAAGGGGCCTCGCGCCGTTGTTGCCTGTCCGCCCGGACTCGAGGATCTTCGCCGCACGGGCAGGCGCAGCGCGAGGTCGACTCGCCCGGGCACGCTGTCCTCCGCCATCCCCCTCGAGGTCCGGGGCCTGTAGAATGTGCACGGGCGCTCCGTATCCCCGTGGGGCGTCATTGCAGCGAAGGGCCAAGATCATGACCGAGCCCCTGAACGGCGATCTCGCCGCCCGCGTGGCCGTCGATGCGCAGTCCTTGCCGTGGACGGCAAGTCCCAGCGGAACGGTCTGGCGCCGGCGCCTGCATCATGTCGGCCCCCCGGAATCCGGTCAGGTCACCTCGATCGTGCGCTACGAGCGCGGATCGGCATTCCCGGTGCACGAGCATCCGGACGGGGAAGAAATCCTCGTTCTCGAGGGAGTGTTCTCGGATGAGCACGGGGACTGGCCGGCGGGCACCTACCTGCTGAACCCGGAAGGGTTCCGCCATGCGCCGTTCTCGCGCGAGGGGTGTCTGCTGTTCGTGAAGCTCAGACAATTCCCCGGGCGCGACCGCAGACACGTTGCGATCGATACCCGCACGATGGCATGGACGAGGGAAGCCGGCCGCGACCTCAAACGGCTCTATTCCCAGGAAGGATACGCTGACCGCACGTACCTGGAGCGCTGGAGGGCGGATGCGACCCCTGGCGAGCGGGCCTATCCGCTCGGTGCCGAACTGCTCGTCCTTCAGGGCTCGTTCGAGGATGAGCATGGCCGCTATGGCGAGCACACATGGCTGCGCCTGCCCCCTCGGTCTCGGCACGCCCCGAGGACCTCGGCGGGCTGCGAGCTCTACGTCAAGGAAGGAGGCTTCCCGTATCTGCATCCGGGATGACTCGATGAGAGCCGCGAGCTCTGTAAATCCCTCGCCCATGGCAGCCCGCATTTCCTTCATTTGTCCGTGGATCGCAGCGCCTCCCGCTCCGTCCATTTCCGCTGCCCGAGCGCCGAGACGGCCGCGCTCGGGGTGGCCGCCGAGACCACTCAGGCGAACCTGCGCGAGGCAATTGCGGAAAAGACCGACGGCATCATCGGCAAGCCTTTCAATCCCGCGCGCGAGCGCCGCGATCCAGCGAGCTTTGCGCAGCGCGCCAAAGCGCCTGCCCGAAAAAGCCGGCTTGAATCGGCCCTGATTCCCGGGCGCGGCTGCGGCCGCTCGAGCGGCGCCACCGGGCCCCTGACGACCATTCCCCCGGGCGCAGTGCGCGACACGTGCAGTGCTTCGGACTTCTACGTATTGCGGCCCGGCCTGCCGCTCCGTAGCGTCGGCCGACTCTGGCGGCTTTCCCTCCGGCTGCCATCGGGGGCGATTCCTTCGATCATCCTCATGCAGCTCACGCCACAGCACAGAATCGCGGCCAAGTTCATCGCCGCAGCGGGCGTGTCCATCGCCATCGGAGCACTCGCGTACTGGAGCGCGTCCCGGTCACGCGACTACGCGACCTCGGTGGCGCACTCCCAGGAGGTGGCCGGCGCGCTGCTCTCGGTCGTGGTCGCCGACTCGGACTTCTTGACCGCTGAGCGCGGCTACCTCATCACCGGGGATGATGCGTATCTCAAGGCATACGGTCAGACCGTCGCCAAAGCCAATGCAGCCCTGCAAAGAGCGCATGCGCTGACGGCGGACAATCCCTCGGAACGGCCCCGCCTCGCGGTGATCAGCACCCTGGTCGAGCAGCTCGAGGCGTTCACTGCCCGGGTCTTGCGCGCGCGCACCGGCCACGGCGCTCCGCGCGCGGCGGCGCTCATGATGAACGGCAGTGAGGAAAGGCTTCAGAACGCCATTGGCGCCAACGTCTCCGATCTGATCACCGAGGAGCGAGGCAGCATTGCGCAACGGCAGCGGCGAATGGCCCGCGCGAGCAACATGGCGCTCGATTTGATCCTGGCCGGCAGCGGTCTCGCGGTACTCATCGGATTGATTGCCAACACGCTCACCCGCCGCGACTTCCTCGCTCTGCAGCAGGCCGAGGAGCGCTTTCGGGCGCTCATGGACTCCGCCCCGGATGCGATGGTCGTTGTTGACGGGGCGAGCCGAATCTCCCTGGTCAATGCGCGCACGGAGACGCTGTTCGGGTACAACCGGCAGGAGCTGATCGGGAAATCGATCAAGATCCTGATCCCTACGGGATATTTCGCCGGCCAGGCGCCCCTCCCCGACGCGCAGGCTCCGACTCCGGCACCACGCCCCGTCGGCTCGAGCGTCGAGCTGGTCGCGCGCCGACACGATGGCTGCGAATTTCCGGTCGAAGTGACTCTCGGTCCGGTCGCCATGCCCGGGGGACTGCACATCGCAAGCGCCATTCGCGACATTTCCGACCGCAAGCGCACCCTCGAGCAGCTGCGCGAGGCGCGCGCCAAGGCCGAAAGAGCCGACCGCGCGAAGAGCACGTTCCTTGCGACGGCGAGCCATGATCTGCGTCAGCCGCTGCAGACGATTTCTCTGCTCAATGGCGCCCTGCGCCGCATGGTCAGGGACCCCGACCCGGGGAGAGCCCTGTCACAACAGGAAGCGGCGATCGGCGTCATGTCCCGATTGCTCAACGCGCTGCTCGACATCAGCAAGCTCGAATCCGGCGCGGTGAGGCCGGTGCTCACGGACTGGCAGGCCTTTGCGCTCCTCGATCAGCTGCGCGGCGAGTTTGCGAATGTCGCGGCGAGCAAAGGCCTGCGGCTGGATATGGAAGGCTCTTCCGTGTGGGTGCGTTCCGATCTATCCCTCGTAGGACAGGTGCTTCGCAACCTTCTGAGCAACGCGATCAAGTACACGTGGCAGGGAAACGTTCGGTTGCGCGCCTCGACCGAAGGCGAGGAGGTGCGCATCGAGGTGAGCGACACCGGCATCGGCATGGCGCCGCAGGAGATCGGCCACATCTACGAGGAGTTCTACCAGATCGGTGTGCCGACGAATGCAACCCGGGAGGGCTACGGCCTCGGCCTCAGCATCGTGAGCCGGATCGTCAAGCTCTTGAACCTCGAGCTGGATGTTCACTCCGAAGTCGGCAAGGGCTCGACATTCGTGCTCAGGCTGCCCGCAGGCATCGCGACCGTCGGGGCGCAGAGCCAACCGGGAGTCAGGTCTGCCGCTGAGCGAAGCGCCAGGAGCGCGCACCACGTTCTGGTCGTCGACGATGAGCCGGCCGTGCTCGATGCGACCCGGCTGCTGCTCATGGCCGAGGGCTACCGGGTGGCCACGGCGAGCTCGGTCGCACAGGCGCGCGAGCGCGTGCGCGTATTGCTGGATCTTAAGCTGGTGATCACCGACTACCATCTGGCCGGCGGTGAGATCGGCGAGCAGGTCATCGAGTCCGTGCGCCGAGTCCGTGGGAGCGACTTCAAGGCGGTCCTGATCACCGGCGACACCTCCACGGCCGCAAAGAGGCTGCGCGACGACGAGAATCTCCACTTTCTGAGCAAGCCCGTCGATCCCGATCAGCTGCTCGGGCTGCTCAAGGAGCTGCTCTCACCTTGCATCGCGCTGCCCGAACACACATAGCAACCCTTTCATCGCTCCAAGCCGCGCCTACGGGCAGCGCCGTGTCATCTGCGTCACGCACTCCTGATCGAGCGGGCCGTGCCGGCCGATGGCCGGCACCAGCACGGTATCCGCAAACGAACATCCGGTCAGGTGCGGATCGGATTGGCCGGACTCTCCGGGCCCGAACGGCCTGTACCCGCCCCGGCTTCGGAGCGCTTCCAGCATCGACTCGCAGCCGGGTCTCCTGGCGCTGAGCCCCTCAAAGCGGTTGCGCAGGGCCTTCAGGATCTGCATACCCGCGAAATCCAAGTCGCCCCAGAACCGAAAGGGACCCGCCGGCGCGCCGCCATCGACGGACCCGCGCCGCCACGGGTCCGCCGGCAACCCAGTTTTGCGGCTATCCGCAAGGGGAGGAGCCGTGGGCCGCCATAGAACGCGCGATAAGCATTTGCCTCGAGGAGTGTGCCTTCGGCACGGAGCTGATTGGCATGTCCGCCGCGAGGGCGTGATGCGCCTGCTGTCTGCTGTCATGACCTTCGCCCGCCGGATCGGGATGCTGTCCGCGCCAAACCCGTGCCACGGCCTGCGGCTACCCGGCGGGCAGCCGCGTGAGCGCTACGTGACCGATGAGGAATTCCTCGCCGTAGCCGCGCTCGCGCCACCGATGGTGCAGTACGCGATGGACCTGGCGCTGCCCCGCGGACGGGATGGCTCCACGCTTCTCGCGCTCGAGCGGCGTCACATCACCGACGCGGGACTCCCGTTCACCCGCTGCAAGGCGGGCGAGCAGCAGGTCATCCGGTGGAGCGACGATCTGGACGGACTGTTGACGCGCTCTTGCGCGAGCCGCTGCGGCTGCGGGCCGCGCTGATCTGCACGTGGGAGGGAAAGCCGTACGCGCCGGACGGCTCCAAGACTCTTGGGCACAGGACGATGAGCGCCTGTGTTGCCGCGGGCGGGCAGCGCTCGCGCCTCCACGATCTCAGGGCAAAGCCCGCGAGTGACGCGGACTCTGATCAGGCCGCCGCCGACCGCATGGGACACCAGTCCGCAGCCCTCACACGGCGCGTCTATCGACGCCTCCCGAGGCTGGCCGCCCCCCTGCCGCTGCCGACCCCGCGTCCAAGATCATGGACACTCGGGGCGGATATTTAGACAGCCCCGCGAACGGGGCTTTCTAAGTCGTTGATTTATGGCGGAGCGGACGGGACTCGAACCCGCGACCCCCGGCGTGACAGGCCGGTATTCTAACCAGCTGAACTACCGCTCCACCGAAAGGGGGGCGCATCCTATCGGACAGCGCGCGGGATGTCCATCGGCTCACGATCCCGGCGGGGCCTCCGGCTGGCTTGGGCGCTCATGGGGGGCTTGCCCGTAAACCGGGAAAGCGGCCGGCCGTTCAGTCCAGATACGGCCGCAGCCGATCACCATCATTTTCTTTACAAGAATTCATCGTCTTCACCGCTATAGTGCCGGATCATGAAAGCCATCCACCCCCCCCTCGCAGCCACCCTCCTCTTCGGTACCGGCCTGCTGCTCGGATCCGCTCATGCGCCCGCCCGCGCCGGCCTCGGCCAGCCGGTCGCCTCGGTGTCGGCCGATCGGGCCAGGATGAAAGGGCAGCTGCGCCAGCGGACCGGCATCGGCTATACCGTGGAGGAGATCACCCTGCCCTCCGGCACGGTGGTAAAGGAATTCGTGTCCCCCGCCGGCATCGTTTTCGCCGTCAGCTGGCACGGACCGACCATGCCGAACCTCGAGCAGACCCTGGGCAGCCAGTACTTCAGCCAGCTGAAGGCGGCGGAGAAGACCCAGCGATTCGGGCGCAACCACATCGAGCTGACCAGCGCGAAGTTCGTCGTGCATGCCGGCGGCCACATGCGCGCATTCTTCGGCATGGCGTACGTGCCCTCGCTCCTGCCCTCGGGCGTTTCCCTCTCCGATCTTCACTAGCGACAGGCACACGGACCCCATGCGCACACGAACGCTCTTTTTACTGGGGCTCGTCCCGCTGATGCTCGCGATCGCCTCCTGCGGCGGAGGCGGAGGGGCGGGCGTCACCACCGGCGGCTCGGGTAGCACAGGCAGCTCGGGCAGCTCGGGCAGCGGCCAAACGAACAACGTCGCCACGATCGTCGTGGATGCCGGGCCCAGCCCCAATGGCACGTCCGTCAATTCGGTCGACATTCCCTACACGACCGTCACGATCTGCTATCCCGGCAGCACCACCCAGTGCCAGACCTTCAATCACATCGAGGTCGACACCGGCTCGTATGGATTCAGGATCCTCGCCGACGCCACCGACGCCAACGGCAACCCATTGAGCCTCAACCTGCCGGCCGAGACCGACCCCAACGGCAATACCATCGCCGAGTGCACCGCGTTCGTCGACGGCTACAGCTGGGGTCCGATCGCAACCGCTGATATCGACATCAGCGGCGAATCGGCCGCCAGCGTACCGATCCAGGTGATCGGCGACCCCACCCAGAGCGGCGAGTCCAGCTTTCCACCCATCCCCTCCGGCTGCAGCGCCACCGGCACCAACGAGGACACGGTCGCCACCTTCGGTGCCAACGGCATCCTGGGCATCGGTCCCTTCACCCATGATTGCGGCACGAGCTGCTCCACGGGCAGCAATGCCGCAAACAGCGGGGTTTACTTCAGCTGCCCCTCCAATGGCGCGAGCTGCGTCGGCGCGGCGGTCGACACCTCCGAGCAGGCGACCAATCCCGTGGCCGACTTCCAGACCGACAACAACGGCGTGATCATCGAGCTGCCCGCGATCTCCTCGGGCGGCGCGCCGACGGTCACCGGCTCGCTCGTGTTCGGCATCGACACCGAAGGCAACAATGCTCTGACCGCGCAGACCGTGCTCACCGCCAACGCCAGCGGCGATGTCACCACGGATTTCGACGGCTATTCCCTCCCCTACTCCCTGTTCGATACAGGCTCTAATGCCTACTACTTCAACGACACCTCGATCCCGCCCTGCACGAGCTCGAGCCTTTCCGGCTGGTTCTGCCCGAGCTCCACGGTCACGCTGAGCGCCACCAACTACGGGGTGAACTCGAGCGGCGCGATGACCGGGACGAGCTCGCCCGTGACCTTCTACGTCGGCGACGCCAGCACGCTGTTCAACAACGGGGATACCGCATACAACGACATCGGCGCGAACGCCGGCGATCAGACGGCCATCTGCGGCTCGAGCGACTGCTCGTTCGATTTCGGTCTGCCGTTCTTCTTCGGCCGCAACGTGTACGTTGCCATCTCCGGGGCGGACACCTCGGCCGGCTACGGCCCGTTTTACGCCTATTGACCCGGGACCGATGACGGGCATCGCGGCCCGGCGGACTTCGCCGGGCCCACGCAGCGCCCCGCCCCTACCGAGACCGGCGCCGGTCCACCCGGCAACGGCTCAAGTTCCCCCCGCTCCCGCCGCTACAGCCGCCAGCAAGCACGCCATCAGGGGGCACCGTGCGACGACTCGCGATCCTCTCGTGCGCCCTGGCACTCGCCGTCGCCGGCTGCGGGGGCGGCGGCTCATCGGGGGCGGGTGGCGGCGTGTCCGATGCCAGCACGAGCGCGCACAGCGCCCCCGCCGCATCCAATGTCGTGCCCCTGACGGTGGATGCCGGTCCGGGCGGGCATTCAGTCGACATACCGTATGTGAGCGTCACGGTGTGCGTTCCCGGCAGCGCGGCGCAGTGCCAGACGTTCAACGATGTCGAGGTCGACACCGGCTCGTACGGGCTGAGGATTCTCGCCAACGCCCGGGACACCTCCGGTAATACGCTCGCCCTCGCCCTGCCGCAGGAGAGCGAGAACGGTGCGCCCCTCCTCGAGTGCACTCAGTTCACGGACGGCTACAGCTGGGGTCCGGTCGAGACCGCCGATGTGCACATCGGCGGCGAATCGGCAAGCGCCATTCCCGTGCAGGTGATCGGGGATCCGGCCTATGGCGCAGTCCCCGGCGGGTGCGCGAGCACCGGAGCCCAGGAAGACACCGTCGCGGCCTTCGGCGCCAATGGTCTGCTCGGCATCGGCCCCTTCGCCCAGGACTGCGGTGCCCGCTGCCTCGCCAATGCGGACAACGGGATCTACTACGTCTGTCCGGCAAGCGGCTGTACGCAATCCGCCGTCGCCGAAAATGAGCAGGTCCGCAACCCCGTCGTCGATTTCCAGACCGATGACAATGGCGTCATCGTCGAGCTGCCCTCGGTCTCCGCCGCCGGCGCGAGCAGCCTGAGCGGCGCGCTGATATTCGGCATCGGAACCGAGGGTAACAACACGATGAGCGCCGCCACGGTGCTCGCCGCCGATCCCTCGACCGGCGACATCACGACGACCTTCAACGGCACGCCGCTGCCGGATTCGTACTTCGACACCGGCTCCAACGCGTATTTCTTCTACGACGGCGCGATCCCCGCCTGCCCCGCCGGCTCCGCGGCCCCCGGATTTTACTGCCCGACCTCGCCGCTCACCTTCACGCTCACCAATTCCGACCAAAACGGCACGGTCTCCCGCGTCGCGATCGCGATAGACAACGCGGTGACGCTGCTCACGGCCAACCCCGGATTCACGGCATTCAATGATGTTGGCGTATCGGGCTCGAACCAGAGCTCGTTCGACTTCGGGCTGCCGTTCTTCTTCGGTCGCGACGTGTACGTGGCCATCGCCGGCGAGAACACCTCCGCCGGCATGGGTCCGTACTTCGCCTATTAAAGGGCGCCGGATCCGGGCATCGTGCCTCCCCGCGCGGCGGGGCGCACAGGGGGCGGCTTTTGCCCGCCGCTCACCGTCTGTGCCGCGGGCAACTGCCGGGGGGCGGGGAGGGGCGAACCCGGGGGCATCGGCGGGCGGGTACCCGCCCGCCGATGGTACGCCTCAGCTTCCCTCAAACGGCACCGGGGCCAGCCCGGCGCGATGCAACGCCGGCTCGAGGCGCCGGATCTGCAGCTCGCTCGCGCGCCACTGACGATCCGCCGCGCGCAGCGATCTCAGCGATGCCGCGAGCGCGCCCTGCGCCGCCGACGTGGGTAGCATGTCCGCCGACTCGGCGTTGGCCTCGAGCGAGCTGATCTCGCCGTTGAGGGCAGTGAGGCCCTTCGGCCCGTGAACCTTCGTGGCGGCGCTCAAGCGCTCGATGAGCGGCAGCAGCCCTCGCGGACCGTGCCCCGCGCGGATGTCCTCCGCCAGCTTCGCGAGCGCCTGATGCGCCGGCTTCTCAGCGTCGTACAGGGCCTTGGCGCGGGCGAGCCCCGCATCGGCCTTCCGGCTGAACGACAGCAGCGCCCGCAGGGCCGCCATGCTGACATGCTCGCGCGGATCGAGGCGTACCACGAGCGGCGCCCCGTAGCGCCGCCCATCCGCGCTCAGCGCGATCCGGTAGACACCCGGCAGCACGAAAGGTCCCTGCACGGTGGTCGGCGTATTCTCGCCGTACACCGCCGCAATGCTGTAGCGATACGAGATCGCCGGCGGCCGGGCATAGCGCAGATTCCACACGAAGCGGTGCATGCCGGGCGCGGCCGAGAGCCGCTTGGCGGGCTTGAGCCAACGCCTGGCGAAGTACCGGTGCGCATGAATGGGCCGGGGGATCTCATCGGAGGAGAAGCGGCGCACGAGGTGCCCCTGAAAATCGTAGATCGCGAGAGTGACCGGCCCGTGAGTGCCCGGCCCCAGCCAGTAATCGATCGGCACGCCGGCCGGCGGATTCTCTCCCTGCGGGGTGGACGGCGGCAGCGGCGTGTCCTGATTGTTGTTGGGATGCACCCGAAACGCCACTTCGGGCGCGAACAGGTGCGCGGGCGCGGCGAGTGCGGTTGCCGAGAGTTGGCGCAGCGGCGTTATGTCATCCAGCACCCAGATTGCCCGCCCCTCGGTGGCCGCGATGAGAGCATCGTCATGGACGAGCAGGTCCGACACGCGGACGTTGGGCAGGTTGAGCGAGAGCGACTGCCAGTGCCCGCCGTCGTCGAAGGACACGAATACCCCCTCCGTGGTCCCCGCGAAGAGCAGCCCCGCTCGCACCGGATCGGCCGCCACCGACTTCACCTGTTGTTCCGGAGGGAGCCCGCTGACGATCTGCCGCCAGGTCCGGCCGTAGTCGTGCGTGCGGAATACATGCGGGCGGTAGTCATCGCGGCGCCGATCGTTCACCGCGGCGTAGGCCGTCGCCGGGTTAAGGCTGGAGGCGCAGATGGCGCTGATCTTCTCCCACGGCGCAAGCTCGGGCGGCGTGACGTTTTCCCAATGCTTGCCGCCGTCGCGGGTGAGTTGGATGAGGCCGCTGTCGGTGCCTACCCAGATCTCGCCGTTCTTCAGCGGCGAGGGAGCGATGGTGCTGATCACGCCGAATCCGCACTCGCGGGCGAGCTCCCCGGTGGCGGTCGTGCCGCAGCCCGCCGTGCCCGCGACCGCCCCGGTCAGATCCGGCGAGATGACCCGCCAGGTCCGCCCGAGGTCCTTCGAGCGGAACAGTACCTGCGCGCCGAGCAGCAGCGCATGGGGCTTGGTCGGCGTGAAAACGAGCGGCGTCACCCACCCATAGCGGTATTTCACCTTCAGGGGATTTGCCCCGTAGCTGTCGAGCGGATACGGCGAGACATTGGCGACCTGGCCGGTGCGCGCATCCCAGCGCGTGACCCGCCCCCCGAGCCCGCTCCCGAACACGAGGTGCGGATTGCCGGGATCGGGCACCATGTAGTCGCGCTCATCGCCGCCCACCGGATGCCAGTCGCGCAGGGTGAGCGAGCCGTAGTCGCTGCGGCTCGCGAGCGCGACACTGCCGCTGTCCTGCTGGCCGCTGTAGATCCAGTAGGGGAAGCGGTTGTCCACGGCGAGGTGATAGAACTGGCCGGTGGGCTGGTTGTACCAACTGCTCCAGCTGCGTCCGCCGTCCACGGTGACCGCCGCGCCCTGATCGGCGGCGACGATCCAGTAATCCGGGTGCAGCGGATTGAGCCAAATGAAGTGGTAATCGTCGCCGCCCGGAGCTCCCTTGATGATATGCCACGTACGCCCCCCGTCGGTGGAGCGCCGGACCGACCGCCCGGCGGAATACACCACCTGGGGGTTGCGCGGGTCGACGGTGAGGCGCGCGAAATACCAGTTTCCGAACGCATCCTCGTCGTCATTCACGCGCTGCCAGTGGTTGCCGCCATCATCGGACCGCCAGATGCCGCCCTGGGTGAGGGAATCGACGGCCGCATAGATGCGGGTACCCTGCGCGGTATGGGTGACGGCTAGACCGATGCGCCCGAGGGAGCCTTTCGGCCAGCCCCCGCCCCTGAGGCGCGTCCAGGTCTTCCCGCCGTCCGTGGAGCGATAAATGCCGCTGCCGGGGCCACCGTGCGGCTCGAAGTAATCGAGCCATGGCCAGTCGCGCATCTGCCACGCGGCCGCAAACAGCACGTTCGGATCGGCCGGGTCGGCGGCCAGGTCGACCACGCCGGTGTGGTCATTGATATAGAGGACGTGCTTCCACGTCTTGCCGCCGTCGGTCGAGCGATAGATGCCGCGCTGAGGGTTTGGACCATAGAGATGGCCGAGCGCGGCCACCAGCACCACGTTGGCGTTGTGAGGATCGACCCAGATGCGCCCGATGTGGCGCGTAGCGGCCAAGCCGAGCGACTGCCACGTCCTGCCCCCGTTTGTGGACTTGAACACCCCCTCACCGCCGCCCACATCGTAACGCGGGGCGACCTGGCCCGTGCCGACATAGATCGTGTCGGGCGAGGAGGGCGCGACGGCAATGGCGCCGATCGAGGGCGGCAGCCTGTTGCCGAGCGGCTGCCAGGTCCTGCCGGCATCCACCGTCTTCCACACGCCACCGCCGGCGGTGCCAATGTAAAACGTATTGGGATCCTGAGGCACGCCCGCCGCCATCGTGGCCCAGCCGCCGCGGAACGGTCCGACCAGGCGCCAATGCAGCTCTGCCAGGGCCGACTGCGGCAGCGGCCCGCGCATCGCGAACGCGGTGGCCGCAGGGAACGGCACGCGCAGCGGAGATTGCCGGGCTTGGATGGGCCCGGCGCAGAGCAGGGCGAGGCAGATGAGCAGGCTCGAGCCCGCTAACGTGAGCGCCGAGCGGCGCATACGCGCACGGCAGGCGGTTGTGCTCATGGGACGACCCCCCCCAAAAACCGCAACCATACCCCATCCCGGCCTGCTCCGCTGCGGCCTGGCTCATGGCCGCGATCCCGCCTCCTCGGCAGACGGCGCCGGTGATCCCGATCCTCACCGGTCCCGGCGGAATTGTTGTACTTTCCGCATCGAGCGGGCCGGCGGGCGCTGCCTCCGATGGTGGAACCGACGCCCTCTCCTGCGCAGGACTTGCCGTCGCCTCACAGGGCGATCAACCTATCGTTCCTCCGCGCTCAGTCAGCGCCGCAATGCCGTCGGACCGAGGGACGCACCATGACCGACCTGTCCGCCTTTCCCATCACCCGCAAGTGGCCCGCCCTGCACCCCGAGCGGCTGCAGCTGTACTCCCTGCCGACGCCGAACGGCGTCAAAGTCTCGATCCTGCTCGAGGAGACCGGTCTGCCGTACGAAGCCCACCGGGTGAGCTTCGACGCCCGCGATCAGCTCTCCCCGGAATTCCTCTCGCTCAATCCCAACAACAAGATTCCCGCCATCCTCGATCCCGACGGCCCCGGCGGCCGGCCGCTGGCGCTGTTCGAATCCGGGGCGATCCTGATCTACCTCGCCGAGAAAACCGGCAGGCTCCTGCCTCGGGACCCGGCCGGGCGCCACCGGACGCTGCAGTGGCTGATGTTCCAGATGGGCGGCATCGGACCGATGTTCGGCCAGCTCGGGTTCTTTCACAAGTTCGCCGGCAGAGAGATCGAAGACAAGCGTCCACGCGAGCGCTACGTCACAGAGTCCAGACGCCTGCTCGGGGTGCTCGAGGGGCAGCTGAAGCAACACGCCTGGGTGGCCGGCGACGACTACACCATCGCCGACATCGCTGTTTTCCCCTGGGTGCGCAATCTCATAGGGTTCTACGAGGCCGGCGCGCTGGTCGGCATCGGGGACTTCCCGCACGTGACAAGGGCGCTCGATGCCTTCGTGGACCGTCCGGCGGTGGCAAGAGGCCTCGAGATCCCCGCACGGGCCTGAGCGCCCCGGACGAGGCGACCCCGGCGCGGGCCTTCTGAGTCGGACGCGCCCGGGCCATGCCGTGGAGCGCCGCGGGCCAACCCATTTTCGACCGGCCCAGGGCGGTGCGCCTTGCACAGCCCGGCGCAGCCTCGGTACAGTGGCGCGCCCTGGAGAGATTGCCCCACCCAAATGATCGCACTGCTCGCCGCCTCAGGCCTGGGCCTGGACTGGCTCCTCGGCGAGCCGGCCCGCTGGCATCCGCTAGCGCTCTTCGGCGCCTACGCGCGCCGGATCGAGCGGAGGCTGCAGCCGCAGGCCGCCCGCGCAGCGGCCTCCGGGCGCGCCTTGAGCGTCCTGGCGCTCGTCCTGGCGGTCGCCCCCTGGGTGCTCCTGTGCGCTCTGGCGAGCCGGCTGCGCTGGCTCGGTCTCGCCTGGGATGCCGCGATTCTGTACCTCGTCGTCGGACATCGGAGTCTGCACGAGCATGCCCGGCGGGTCCGCGATGCGCTCGAGCGCGGCGATCTGGATGTGGCCCGCCGTGATGTCGGCATGATGGTCAGCCGGGATACAGCCGAGATGGACGCCACGCGCATCAGCGCGGCGGCCGTGGAATCAGTCCTGGAAAACGGCAATGACGCCGTGTTCGGCGCCGTCTTCTGGTTCGTGGTGGCGGGCGCTCCCGGAGCGCTCGCCTACCGCCTGGTCAATACCCTGGATGCCATGTGGGGCTACCGCACGGCACGCTACCTGCGCTTCGGCTGGGCGGCGGCGCGGCTCGATGACCTGATGAACTTCGTCCCGGCGCGGCTCACGGCGCTGACGTACGCCGTGGTCGGCCGATGCCAGCGCGCGCTGCACTGCTGGCGCGCGCAGGCTCCGCTTTGGGACAGTCCCAATGCGGGGCCCGTCATGGCCTCCGGAGCCGGCGCCCTGGGTGTGCGCCTCGGCGGCGGCGCGTTCTACGAAGGCGAATGGCACGAGCGCGCCGCGCTCGGCGAGGGCGCGCCGGCAGATCCGGATGACATCACCCGCGCCCTGCGTCTGGTGGCGCGCTCCGTGCTGCTGTGGCTGGCGGTGATCGCCGCCGCGAGCGCAACGCTCGCCGGATTGAAGGCCATCGGACATGCTTGAGCACGGAGGGCTGCTGCGCCGGGCAAGCGCCCGTTACGGCATCGCCCTCGAGCGCTGGCTCGATCTGTCGACCGGGATCAATCCCAGGTCGTGGGCGGGGGAGCCGCCGCCGGGCGAGGCCTGGCGCCGATTGCCGGAAGAGGAGGACGGGCTCGCGCAAGCCGCACGGGAATACTACGGTGCGCCGGGCGCGCTGCCGACCGCGGGGTCCCAGGCTGCCATCCTCAACCTGCCGCGCCTGCGCGCACGGTGCCGCGTGGGCGTGTTGACTCCCGGCTATGCCGAGCACGCGGCACGCTGGCGCGAAGCCGGCCACGATGTCGTGCCCGTGGCGCCGTCCGACTGCGCGGGCGCCGCACTTGACGTGCTGGTGCTGATCAATCCGAACAACCCGACCGGCCACCGCTTCACGCGCGCACAGCTTCTCGACTTGCACGGGCAGCTCGCTGCGCAGCACGGCTGGCTGGTGATCGACGAAGCCTTCGCGGACGCCGATCCGAAGGACAGCCTGGCGCGCGAGACGCATCGCGAGGGCCTCGTGGTGCTGAGGTCGCTCGGCAAGTTCTTCGGGCTCGCCGGCGCCCGCGTAGGATTCGTGCTCGCGGCCGACTCGCTGTGCCAGGCGCTCGCGGAGCGGCTGGGCCCATGGGCCGTCGCGGGTCCCTCGCGCGCCGTCGCGATCGGAGCGTTGCGCGACCGGCGGTGGCAGGCCAAGACCCGGCGGCGGCTGCGCGCCGATGCCGAACGGCTCGCCGAGCTGCTGCACAGGTGCGCGCTGGAGCCCGCCGGCGGCTGCGATCTGTTTCAATGGGCGCCGACCCCGCATGCCGCACTCATCCACGATCATCTTGCCCGCAGCGGCATTCTTTGCCGACTGTTTGACACCCCCTCGGGCCTGCGCTTCGGCCTGCCGGGCGCCGAGGAGGACTGGCGGCGCCTGGAGGCGGCCTTGCGCTCCGCCCCGAGCGAGGCGCGCGCATGAGCGCCCGCACTCTCATGATCCAGGGCACGACCTCCGATGCCGGCAAGAGCACGTTGGTGGCGGGACTGTGCCGCATCCTGAGGCGGCGCGGCGTGCGCGTGGCGCCCTTCAAGCCGCAGAACATGGCGTTGAACAGCGCTGTGGGCACGGACGGAGGCGAGCTCGGCCGTGCGCAGGCGCTGCAGGCGCAGGCGGCCGGCATCGCGCCCACGGTGGACCTGAACCCGGTGCTGCTCAAGCCGAGCACCGACCGGCGCGCCCAGGTCATCATCCACGGCCAGCCGATCGGCGACATGGACGCCGCCGAATTCCACCGCTTCAAGCCGCAGGCGTTCGAAGCGGTGCTCGCCTCCTACGGCAGGCTGCGGGACACCTACGATGCCATCATCGTCGAGGGCGCAGGCTCGCCGGCGGAAATCAACCTGCGCGAGGGCGATATCGCCAATATGGGATTTGCCGAGGCGGTCGATTGCCCGGTCGCGCTGGTGGCCGACATCGAGCGCGGCGGAGTATTCGCGCACATCGCCGGCACGCTCGCCCTGCTGAGCGAGAGCGAGCGCGCCCGGATGACCGGGTTTCTCATCAACCGCTTCCGCGGCGACGGGCGACTGCTCGAGCCGGGCCTCGCGTGGCTCACCCGTCACACCGGCAAGCCCTCGTTCGGCGTATTGCCCTACCTCGCTGATCTCAGGCTCGATGCGGAGGACAGCCTGAGCCGCCTGTCTTCCGTTGCCACGCACGGCCCGTCGGACTCTGCCGCGCTGCGCATCGTCGTCCCGTTGACACCAAAGATCTGCAACCACACCGATTTCGAGCCGCTTGCCTCCCATCCGCAGGTCGATCTGTGTTATGTCCGGCATGAGCCTGCGCCGCCCGCGGATCTGGTGATCCTGCCCGGCTCGAAAGCGGTACGGCCCGATCTCGACTGGCTGCGCGAGCGCGGCTGGCCCGAGTACATCGAGCGGCACCTGCGCTACGGCGGGCGGGTGATGGGGATCTGTGGCGGGCTGCAGATGCTCGGGCGGCGGATCGCCGATCCCGAGGGCGTCGAGGGCGCAGCGGGCGAGAGCGAAGGCCTCGGGTGGCTCGATCTGACAACCACGCTCCTGCCCGGCAAGCGACTGTGCAATGTGACCGGCCGGCTGGCGCTCGCCGATGCGCCCGTGCGAGGCTACGAGATCCACATGGGCCGAACCCTCGGCCCGGCTCTCGAGCGGCCCGCCGTATGGCTCGACAACGGGGCACCCGATGGAGCGATGTCGGCCGACGGGAGGATCCTCGCCACCTATCTGCACGGAATATTCGAGGAGCCTGCGGCCTGCGCGGGACTGTTGCGCTGGGCGGGCCTGAGCGAGCCGCAGCCGGTCGATCACGCCGCGCGGCGCGAGCGGATGCTCGATCGCCTGGCGGAGGCCATCGAAGGCTCCTGCGATCTCAAGGGGCTGCTCGCGCCGCTCGCCTGATCCCTGCGGCCGATCGGCCTACTTCGAGGCCGCGTGGTACTCGCGGCGGATGCGCGCAAGATCCACGGCGGGCTTGGGATATTTCAGGCCCAGGCCCTCGAGGTGCTCGACCACGATGCGCGCCACGGCGAGATTGCGGAACCACTTGTGATTGCCCGGGATCACGAACCACGGCGCATGAGCGGTGCTGCAGCGCGACAAGGCCTCCTCATAGGCGGCCATGTACTGCGGCCAGAGCTTGCGCTCTGCGTAGTCCGCCTCGCTGATCTTCCAGTGCTTGGTCGGATCATCGAGCCGGGCCTTGAAGCGGGACAGCTGCTCCTCGCTCGAGATGTGCAGGTAGAACTTCAGGATCTGTGTGCCGTTGTCGGCAAGCACGCGCTCGAACTCGTTGATCCGCTCATAGCGGGCCGACCAGACCTCCTTGGGCACCAGCTCGTGCACGCGCACGATGAGCACATCCTCGTAGTGGGAGCGATTGAAGATGACCACCTCGCCGCGTGCCGGCGCCACCCGGTGCGCCCGCCACAGGAAATCATGCGAGGCCTCTTCCGCCGAAGGCTGCCGGAAATGGGCCACCCGGCAGCCCTGGGGATTCATGGCGCCGAGCACGTGATTGATGACGCCGTCCTTGCCGCCCGTATCGGTCGCCTGCAGGCAGATCAGCAGCGAGCGTCGGTGCTCGACATAAAGCAGCTCTTGCAGCTCCCAGAGCCTCTTGCGGTATCGCTCGATCTCCGCGGCGGCATCCTCGTGGCTCTCGTGCCGTCCCTTGAACGCCGGGTCGACCTGCGCGAGCCTCACGCGGGCTCCGGGCTCGATCTTGAATTGCCCCATGTAGTTCATGGCCTAGCTCGTACACCCGCGCTCCCGCACCGTCGATACGCAAGAGCCGCAGCCGCGGTCAGCCGCGCCGAGTGGCGCCGGCGATGAAGGCATCGATGTTGTGCGCCAGCTGCGGCAGCACGGCGGGATTGAGGTAAAGCATGTGCCCGACGGGATAGTAGTACTCGTGGATGTTCTTCTCGAGCGATGCGGGCAGCCCCATGTGCGCGATGGTGTAGTGAGTCGCGAAGAACGGCGTCGCCATGTCGAACCAGCCGTTATTGAGCATGAGCCGCATGCCGGGATCGTTGCTCATCGCCCGGGCCAGCGCCGGCGCCACGTTGTTCACGTGCATCACGCTCTGGTTGGTGCCCACGCCCTGGTCAAGCTCGCTGAGCGGCGGCTGGTAGCGGCCCCAGTCCCAGGCTTTGAATGCCGCGGCGCTGCTCTGCACGTACAGGCGCTCGCTGTGGTAGTGGAGCCCGTGCTGCAGGTACTCATCGAAGCCGGCGCTCAACACACCCCAGAGCGCGGTGGTGGCAGCGCCGGCGGCCGAGTCGCCCTGCTCCGTCATCAGAGGTTGCAGCTCCGGCGTGGTAAAGCGCGCATCGAAACGCGCGGTGCTCGTGGCGCTGCCCAGCAGGCGCCGTTGGAACACCGACAGCGGGATACGAAGGTTCGCCCGCTCCCACAGCGTGGCCGGCAAGCCGGTATAGCGGGCGAGCCGGGCGGCGAGCTGCGCCTTCTGCTTCGCCGGCAGGGCCGAGCCCTCGAACAGAGCCTGCGCATACGAGCCGCCGGCGAAGCGCTCGACCCGGCTCACCAGAGCCGCAAGATCCGGTGGCTGCGGGTCGAGCCGATGATGGTACCAGGCCACCGCCGCGTAGGAGGGCAGGTACAGCTCGTAGGGCAGGTCGTTGCCCGGTGTGAAGTTCAACGTCGGGAAATCCAGCACCGTCGAGCAAAGAATTACCCCATCGAGATAGACCCCCTGGCCCACCAAGTCCTGAGCCAATACCGCCGAGCGCGTGGTGCCGTAGCTCTCGCCCAGCAGGAACTTGGGGGATTCGAAGCGGCCGTATTGTTGGATGTAGCGCTCGATGAATTGAGTAAAGGCTTGGGCATCGGCATTGATGCCGTAGAACATCGCCGGCTTGCCGGCGCCGACGATGCGGCTGTAGCCGGTGCCCACCGCGTCGATGAACACCAGGTCGGTCGATTTGAGGATGCTGTAGTGGTTGGGCACCAGGCGATAGGGCGGCTGCTCGGCCTCGATCTGCCCCGGCGCCGGCCACTCGAGGCGGCGCGGCCCGAAGCCGCCGACGTCAACCAACGCCGAAGCGAAGCCCGGCCCTCCGTTGTAAGCGAAAGTGACGGGGCGCTTGCCCGGATCGCGCACGCCGTCCTTGGTATAGGCGACGTAGAACATGCTGGCCGTGGGCTCACCGGCCTGGTTGCGCAGAATGATCGTGCCGGCCGTGGCGGTATAGGCGATGCGCCGGCCGTCGATCACCACGCTGCCGCGGGTGATCACGGTTCTTGCCTTGGGCGCCGCGGGCACGGCGCCGTGCTTCGCCGCAGCACGCGCAGCGAAGCACACGGGCGCCAGTGCCAACGCGGCAGTGGTGAGAAACGCTGTGAGAGTTCGTCGCACGCGGGGGCTCCTTTGCGATTCGAAGTGTTCTGCGGAGGCTCGCGCGATCCTACGCCGCGCGGGCCGGCGGGTCGAGCCGATGCAGGGCGGAGGTGATGTCGGCCGGCAAGACCTGCCGATCACCGGCGCGCTATCCCATCGAAAACCCGGCCGCGACCGCGGGCGGGACCATGCGGCAGTCCTTCTTCCACTGCTTCGCCGCCTCAGCATTGCCGCGCAGCCCGCGGGCGATCACCGCGCCCTGAAATGCAACCGCCAGTGTATGCAGGTCGCCTTTGCACTCGCGCAGCACCGTCCATGCGCTTGCACACGCTTCCTGAACGCGCCGCTGCGATTCGGGGCCCGCGAGTGACTTCTTGACCATGCGCGCCTCCTGTAGACGCTTCCTGAAAGAGCCGCCGCGCCAGGGCCGCCAGGATGCGGCCTTTTCCCCCGCCGGGATCAGCGGCAAGGTATGCGCGGCAGGTTCGTATGTCAGGTCAGGCCGTTGCCTCGCGCATCGGTGCAATCTTCGGGCGACGCTTCTTTTCGGCGTGCCACAGGTCGTAGGCGGTCTGCATATTGAGCCACGATTCCGCCGAGCCGCCGAGTGCGGTAGCAAGCCGGATTGCAAGCTCCGCGCTCACCGCAGCGCGTCCATTGACTACGCGGGAGAGCGCCACGCGAGACACGCGCAGCCGCTTGGCAAACTCGGTCACGGTGATGCCGCCGTCCTTGCGCAGCACGGTATCCGCCAGGACCGCGCCGGGATGCGGGGGGTTGTACATGCGAGTCATGAGTGTCTCCGTCAGTGATAGTCCTGATAATCGACCAGCACGGCATCCTTGCCCTCGAACTTGAACGTGAGCCGCCAATTGCCGCTCACCGAAACCGCGTAGTGCCCGGCAAGGTCACCGTGCAATCCGTGAAAGCGCCAATCGGGCATGTTCATATCGTCCGGGCAGATCGCCCCATCTAGGCGGCCAAGCTGCACATTCAGCCGCTTGGCGTGTTCAGGCCGGATGCCGGCCTTGGAGCCAGTCCGGAAGAACCGCTCAAGGCCGTCATGCCGGAAGCTTCTAATCATGCTCTAGCGTATCGCGTAACGATACGCGATGCAATGGTAGGCGTTCGGATGATTCAGGCAGCGCCGCCGGGTCGACGAAACGGCACCACGTTTGCGCCAGTGCGAAGCGCGTCCAGATAGTCGCTCCACGATTGCATCATTGCCCGCCGCTCGGGCAGGCGGGGCGCGCGGTGGTAGATCGCCCATTGCTTAAGTCCCGGTGCGCCAACTGCAACTCGATGATGTCGGGCGGGTGCCCTTGTTCGTTTAGCGCCGTGCTCGCCATCGCGCGGAATCCATGCGGCACGATGCGATCAGGACCGTATCCCAGCCGGCGCAGGGCTTGCCCCAGGGTGGCATCGGATATCGGCTTGCCGGCCACCAGACCGGGAAACAGCAGACCGTGTGCGTTGGTCCCGGTGATGCCGCGCAGTTCCTTGAGCAGTCCCGCCGCTTGAATCGACAGTGGCACCAGATGTTCGCCGGGATTCTTGCGGCGCATCTTCATGCGCTCGCCGGGTATGCGCCAAAGCGGCTCGGGTCCGTCCAGATCGAATTCAGGTCAGCGGGCGTTGCGCGGCTCGCCGGGTCGAGTGAACACGTGCGGAAGGATGCGCAGGCAGCAGACCGTGCTCGGGTCGCCAGCGTAACCGTGGATCGCCTTCATCAGATCGGCAATCTCGGCAGGACGGGTCAAGGTCGAGTATTTCGTCGCTTGCGCCTCCGTCGGCACGTCGCCCAGGTCGGCGGCCACGTCGCCGCTCGGCCTCTCCCAGCGCCACGCCGTAGCGCAGCACGCGGCGGGCATTCTCGGCGTGCCCCTCGGCCTCGATGCCGAGCACCACGGGCCGAATGTCCGCCGGGGATGGTGGGTGCTGAGGGACTCGAACCCCCGACATTCGCCGTGTAAAGGCGACGCTCTACCAGCTGAGCTAAGCACCCTTATTCAATTGGCGGAAATCGCCGAGGCGATTTCCGCAAGACCCCACACATCTCCCGCGCGCTTGGGATCGGCCCTGCGCGCGCTGGACCGCGCCAACTCAAGGGGCGATCTCCGCAAGACCCCACACATCTCCCGCGCGCTTGGGATCGGCCCTGCGCGCGCTGGACCGCGCCAACTCAAGAGGCGATTTCCGCAAGACCCCACGCCTTCCCGTGCGCTGCGCGCAGGACTTACGAGGTTCGCTGAGCGAACCTCGTACCTGCTGCGGCGCTTCGCGCCGGGAAAGAGCGACGTCCGATACCGCTCCGGTCAATGCGCGGGGACGGTCTGCTTGCGCCCGTTGCGCCGGCCGCGCCGGGCGGTCTCTGCCACCGCCTCCGGCGCCGGAGGCGGCGCGGTCTGCGGCAGCGGCACGGGCTGTTGGGTCAGCGACAACCCGAGCACCTCGTCGATCCACTTGACCGGCTTGATCTCGAGATTGCCCTTGATGTTGTCCGGGATCTCGACCAGGTCCTTCTGGTTCTCATCCGGAATCAGCACCGTCTTGATGCCCCCGCGGTGCGCGGCCAGAAGCTTCTCCTTCAGCCCGCCGATCGGCAGCACTTCCCCGCGCAGGGTGATCTCCCCGGTCATGGCCACATCCGAGCGCACCGGAATCCGGGTGAGCGCCGAGACCAGCGCCGTGCACATGCCGATGCCGGCACTCGGGCCGTCCTTGGGAGTTGCTCCCTCGGGGATGTGCAGGTGCACATCGTGCTTTTGGTAAAACTCGGGCTCGAGCCCGAGCACCTGCGCGCGGGAGCGCACCACGGTCATTGCAGCCTGAATCGACTCCTGCATCACTTCCCCGAGCTGCCCGGTGTGCTGGAGCTTGCCCTTGCCCGGCACCACGGCCGCCTCGATGGTGAGCAGCTCGCCGCCGACCTCCGTCCAGGCGAGCCCCGTGACCTGCCCGATGCGGTTCTCGTCCTCGGCCTTGCCGTAGCGGAAACGGCGCACCCCGAGGAACTTGTCGAGATTGCGCGGCGTGACGGTGACCTGGGTCTCGTCCTTCTTGTGCAGCAACATCTGCTTGACGGCCTTGCGGCAGATCTTGGCGATCTCCCGCTCCAGGTTGCGCACGCCGGCCTCACGCGTGTAGTAGCGCACGATATCAAGCAGAGCGGCGTCGGAGGTCCTCAGCTCATCGTCCTTCAGTCCGTTGCTCTTCATCTGCTTCGGCACCAGATAGCGCCGCGCGATGTTCATCTTTTCGTCCTCGGTGTAGCCGGGGAGGCGAATCACCTCCATGCGATCGAGGAGCGGCGCCGGGATGTTCATACTGTTCGCCGTGCAGACGAACATCACTTCCGAGAGGTCGAGATCGACCTCGAGATAGTGATCGTTGAAAGTCGAGTTCTGTTCCGGGTCGAGCACCTCGAGCAGCGCCGAGGAGGGGTCGCCGCGGAAGTCCATCGACATCTTGTCGACCTCGTCGAGCAGGAACAGCGGGTTGTGCACCCCGGCCTTCGCCATATTCTGCACGATCTTTCCCGGAAGAGAGCCGATGTACGTGCGTCTATGCCCGCGAATCTCGGCCTCATCGCGCACTCCGCCCAGGGACATGCGCACGAACTTTCGGTTGGTGGCCCGCGCGATGCTCTGACCGAGGGAGGTCTTGCCCACCCCCGGCGGACCGACCAGGCACAGGATCGGCCCCTTGAGCTTCTCGACCCTCTGCTGCACGGCGAGGTATTCGACGATGCGCTCCTTGACCTTCTCGAGCCCGTAATGATCTTCCTCGAGCACCTGCTCGGCCTTGGCGATGTCCTTCAGGATCTTGGTGCGTTTCTTCCACGGCACCTTCACCAGCCAGTCGATGTAGTTGCGCACCACCGTTGCCTCGGCGGACATCGGCGACATCATCTTGAGCTTGTTGAGCTCGCTGCTCGCCTTGTCGCGCGCCTCCTTGGGCATGCCGGCGCGGGCGATCTTGCCCTCGAGCTCGGACAGCTCATTGCCGCCCTCGTCCATCTCACCGAGTTCCTTCTGGATGGCCTTCATCTGCTCGTTGAGGTAGTACTCGCGCTGGCTCTTCTCCATCTGAGCCTTGACCCGTCCGCGGATGCGCTTCTCGATCTGCAGCACATCGAGCTCGCCCTCGATGGCGACCAGGATGTGCTCGAGGCGCTTTTTGACATCGAGGATCTCGAGCACCTTCTGCTTCTCGGCAAGCTTGACCGACATGTGCGCGGCCACCGTGTCGGCCAGGCGCCCGGCCTGCTCAATCCCGGCGAGCGCGGTCAGCACCTCCGGCGGGACTTTCTTGTTGAGCTTGACATACTGCTCGAACTGCGAAATCACCGAGCGCGCCATCACGTCCATCTCGCGCTCGTCGTAGGGCTCGGCATCGGGCAGCAGCTCGATCTCCGCCGAGTAGTAGTCCCCCGCGGTAAGGCGGTCGATGCGGGCACGATCGACCCCCTCGACCAGCACCTTCACCGTGCCGTCGGGCAGTTTCAGCAACTGCAAAATAGTGGCCACCGTACCGACGCGATACAGGTCATCGCCCTTGGGATCATCGATGTCGGCCTGCTTCTGCGCGACCAGCATGATGCGCCGGTCGGTACGCATGGCCACATCGAGCGCTTGGATGGATTTCTCCCGGCCGACGAACAGCGGGATCACCATGTGCGGATAGACGACGACGTCCCGCAACGGCAATACCGGCACGCCTCGCTGGGCGTCGCTTGACAGCTGGGGGACTGAGCTGGTTTCAGACACGCTCGAACTCTCTATTTCAATGGCGAAAATCGCCGAGGCGACTCCCGCAAGACCCTACACGACTGCCGCAGGCTGCCCTGGCGGACACATCGCACTGGCCTTCCCTGGCTGCAGTGCACCGTTTCCCAGCGCCACTTCCGGACTTTGCGGTTGCGGCTCTCAGAGACCCGCGCAATCCAGCGCGGCCGTTCGTTGCTGCACAGCTCACCGTCTGCGTCGTGCCGGGCACGATCCCCGTACGCCGCCCGGCGGAAAAACAATCTTAATGCCCTGCGGCCCGCCGCGGCTCCTCGGTGCCCGTGGATCGCCCTTCCTCCGAGCGATACACCACGTAAGGCTGCGTGGCGCCCTCGATCACCGTCTCATCGACCACGACCTTGGCCACATCACGCAGCGTCGGCAGGTCGTACATGGTGTCGAGCAGCACAGTCTCAAGTATGGTGCGCAGGCCCCGCGCGCCGGTCTTGCGCTGCATGGCGCGGTGCGCCACCGCCCGCAACGCATCCTCACGAAACTCGAGCTCAGCGCCCTCCATCTCGAACAGCCGCCGGTACTGCTTGGTGAGCGCGTTCTTCGGCTGGGTCAGGATCGACACCAGCGCGCCCTCATCGAGCTCATCGAGCGTCGCCACGACAGGAAGCCTGCCGACGAATTCCGGGATCAGGCCATACTTGATGAGATCCTCGGGCTCGACGTCGTGAAACAGATCGCTGCCGTGCGGACGCGCATTGGCGGTGCGCACCTCGGAGGTGAAGCCGATGCCGCTTTTCTGCGTGCGGTTGAGGATGATCTTCTCCAGGCCCGCAAACGCCCCGCCGCAGATGAACAGGATGTTGCTGGTGTCGACCTGCAGGAACTCCTGCTGCGGATGCTTGCGTCCGCCCTGCGGCGGCACCGAGGCAATGGTGCCCTCGATGAGCTTGAGCAGCGCCTGCTGCACCCCCTCTCCGGAGACATCGCGTGTGATCGACGGATTGTCCGACTTGCGCGAGATCTTGTCGATCTCATCGATGTAGACGATGCCCGTCTGCGCCTTCTCGACGTCGTAGTCGCACTTCTGCAGAAGCTTCTGGATGATGTTCTCGACATCCTCGCCAACGTACCCCGCCTCGGTGAGCGTGGTGGCATCGGCGATGGTGAACGGCACATTGAGCAGCCGCGCCAGCGTCTCGGCGAGCAGGGTCTTGCCGCAGCCGGTCGGACCGATGAGCAGGATATTGCTCTTGGCGATCTCGACATCCTCCTTGGACCGGGCGCCGCCCGAGCGGGTCTGCAGCCGCTTGTAGTGGTTGTAGACGGCCACCGAGAGCACCTTCTTGGCCCGCTCCTGGCCGATCACGTACTCATCGAGCACCTTCTTGATCTCGTGGGGCTTCGGCAGCTTGTCCCGAGCGCGCTCCGCGCGATCTTCGAGCTCTTCGCGGATGATGTCGTTGCAGAGCTCGACACACTCGTCGCACACGAATACCGAGGGGCCGGCGATGAGTTTGCGTACCTCATGCTGGCTCTTCCCGCAGAAGGAACAATAGAGGAGCTTGCCGTCGTCGTGGCGGCCGCGGGAATCGTCACTCATTTTAAAAAGCCCTCAAGAGGCATGGCATTCATCATATTCCGGAGACGTCACGCACAGCGTCCAAAGGCCCGCGGTGCACCGGAAGTGACGTCTTTCTTATAGCACGCGCTCCGGCCGCGAGGCAAAGCACCGGCGCACGGCCAAATCGTTGTCTGAGCGGGATTTGTTTGACGCACTTCACCCTTGCGGTACGCGCCAAGGCTTTGGTGTTCACGCCTGGGGAGAGGTGCCTGCGGCGAAGCAGGCCCGACCGGAGATCTGGTGTAATGTACAGTACAAAAAAGGATTGCGCCGGTCAGCGAGCCAGCGCCTCTGGGGAGGAAATCCGGCAAGGATTGCGCGCAAGGGAATCGAGTCTCATCAGCAACATTCTTCCGCCTTCGCCCAGAGGGCGTCGATTCGTGCAGGGCAGACAGCACGGGGATCGGTCCCCCGCGCAGCATGCCATGAGCGGAAAGATGGGGACGGCTAGGCCGGTTTTCCAGGCGCCGCACCGTCTGCGCGCTTCTCGAGCACCTTGTCGATCAAGCCGTAGCGCACCGCCTCCTGCCAATCCATGAACCGGTCCCGGTCCGTATCCTGCTTGATGCGATCGACGCTCTGGCCCGTATGCTTGGCGTAGATCAAGTTCAGCCGTTCTCTCGTCTCGAGAATCTCCCTCACATGGATTTCCATGTCGGTCGCCTGGCCCTGAACGCCGCCCAAGGGCTGGTGGATCATGATCCGGGCGTGCGGCAGGCAGAAGCGCTTGCCGGCAGCTCCGCCGGCGAGCAGGATCGAGCCCATGCTCGCCGCCTGGCCGATGCAGATGGTGCTGACATCGGGCTTCACGAACTGCATGGTGTCGTAGATCGCCAGTCCCGAACTCACCACTCCGCCGGGTGAATTGATGTACAGCGCGATGTCCTTCTCGGGGTTCTCCGACTCGAGGAACAGCAGCTGCGCCACCACGACGTTGGCGACATAATCGTCTATCTGGCCGACGACGAACACGACACGCTCCTTGAGCAGCCGGGAGTAGATGTCGTAGGAGCGCTCGCCGCGGGCCGTCTGCTCGACGACGATGGGGACGAGATTCAGTGCGCGTTCGTTCATGGTCGGATCTCCACGCTTGCCGCCATTACGCAATGGCATCGCTGCCGCACGCAAGGCCGCTGTCTTGAGAGTCGTCCAGCCGTTCGCCGGGTGCGGTGAACGGCCGGCGGTCGCTCGATGCTATGCATCTCGCCCAAAGCCGGTGACCTCCTGGAAGCTCATCGGCCGGTCCGTCACCTTGGCCCGTGCAAGAAACCAGTCGATTACCTGCTCCTCGAGCACCGCTGATTCGATCTGCCGCATGGCCTCACGGCTGCGCTGATAGGTCGCGCGCGCCTCCTCGGGATTCGGATAGGTCGTCGAGAGATCCTCGAGACGCTCCTGCACCTTGATCGGGTCGACCTTGAGTCCCTCCGCCCGAATGACCTGGCCCAGGATCAGACCCAAGGCGGCGCGCTTGCGCGCCGGCGCCTCGAACGGCTCGCGAGGCGGCAGCTGCGACACATCTCGCACACCCATCTGGCGCGCCGCATCGAGCTGCATCTGCTGAACTTGCTCGTCGATGAGCGTACGCGGTACGTCGATCGGATTCTGCTCATGCAGCGCATCGAGCACCTGCGCGCGCAGACGCCCCTGGATCAGGTCTGCAAGCTCCCGCTCCATGCTCTTTCGCACCTCGGCCCGCAGCGCCTCCACGCCATTTTCTTCGACCCCGAATGCCTTGCAGAATTCCTCGTCCACCGCAGGAAGCGAGTGCTCCTCGACTCGCTTGACGCTCACGGAGAGTTCCGCACTTCTCCCGGCCAGTGTCTTGTTGGCAAGATCGGCCGGAAAGCTCACGGTCACGGCGCGGGTCTCACCGGCGCGGGCCCCCTTGAGCGCCTCCTGCAGCTCGGGCCGCGCCTCCTGGCTGCCGAGCACGAGAGCCACATCCTGGGCCTCGCCCCCTTCAAAGGGCTCTCCGTCCATCAGGCCACTGTAGTCTACGATCACCCGGTCGGTCTCCCGGGCCTCGCGCTCGACCGTGGTGAACACCGGGCGCTGCTTGCGCATGCTCTCGATCATGGCATCCACATCGGCCTCGCCGACCTCGGCGGTCGGCCGCGAGATTTCGGTGCCCTCGGGTGTCTTGACCTGGATCTCGGGCATCACCTCGAAAACGGCCGCGTACTTCAGGTCCGCACCCGGCGCCACCGCAATCGGCTCGATGCGCGGTCCACCGGCAGGCGTCAGATTCTGCTCCCGTAGCGCCGCGGTGAGCGAGCTGCGGATCAGATGATCGACGACTTCCGCATGCACCTGCTCGCCGAATTGCTTGCGGATCACGGGCATTGGGGCTTTGCCGGGGCGAAAGCCTTTCAGGCGCGCCGAGCGGGCGACCTTCTTCAGTCGCTGCTCGAACTCCTGGGTCACCTCGGCGGCGGATACGGCCACCTCGAGCCGACGCTCGAGAGCTCCGCGGGCGGACAAAGAAACCTGCATTCCTAAACCTCAAAGCTGTGGGACGCGCACGAGCCGCCGGCACGGTGGAAAATCCGGCCTCGAACCAGGCGCAAAGCGCAAACTTCCAGGAGACTCAAGGAGTTATACGCGGCAGCCATGCGGGACTGAGCATTTTGCCACAGCGCCCGTCCCTTGGCACGCGCGATCGCAAGAACTCTACCCCCCCCTTCCGGGCACGTCCTCTAGACCACCCCCGCCATGCCCGATGGGGTGCTGCGGCAAGGCCGTCTCGGAGCGCAGCCGCCCGTCCGGCCAGGCACGCCTCCGACACGCAATCCTTGCACCCGGGCGAGCACTCTTCTGCGGCCGACGCGTCTAATAACGACACTACGATGTTTCTCGAGCAAGCGATATGGTGCGAAAGGAGAGACTCGAACTCTCACGGGTTACCCCACTGGATCCTAAGTCCAGCGCGTCTACCAGTTCCGCCACTTTCGCGCCTGCCGCCGCAAGCCGGCCTGGAAGGAGCGATTATAGCGGGACATCCGCTCCCGGCTCGGCGGGCGGTGCCGGGCGCGGCGGCCCCCTCGCGACCGAGCCGGGGCGCGGTTGCCGGAATCTGTCCCACGTCACTCTTTTAGGAAAATACTTAGAGACTTGTCGGCACAGTCGGAGCAAATGATGATGCGCCATGACCGCTGATCCTTCGAAGCTCAATGACGATAGCCGGCGGCTGCACGACCGGCTGCTGCACGTTTCGCGTCTTGCCGCCGTCGGTGAGATGGCCGCCGGCATCGCACACGAGCTCAACCAGCCGCTCGCCGCCGTCGCCAACTATGCTCAGGCCTGCGAGCGGCTGCTCGGACTGCCCGATCCGGACCTCGAGGAAGTCCGCGATGCGCTGCGCCAGATCACCGCGCAGGCGGTACGGGCCGGCGACATCATCAACCGGCTGCGCGGCCTCACTCGAGCCCGCGGGGCCCGTGGCGAGCCCACCGACGTCAACTCCTTGATCCGCGAGCTCGCCGATCTGATCGAGTCCGACGCCCGCCATCACCAGGCGCGCTGCCGCATCGAGCTCACAGACGGTCTGCCCCCGCTCGTGCTCGACCGCGCCCAGATCCAGCAGGTCGTCCTCGCCTTGGTGCGCAACGCCCTCGAGGCGCTTGCCGAAGTGCCGGCCCCTTCGCGCGAAGTGGTGGTCCGAACCGCCCGAGCCCGGGACGGCGACATCACGATCCTCGTCTGCGACAACGGGCCGGGTATCGCACCGACCGTCGCCCAACGGCTCTTCGACCCGTTCTGTACGACCAAGCCGGCCGGTACCGGGCTGGGTCTGGCCAGCAGCCGCACCATCGCGCGTGCGCACGGCGGCACGCTCGAGCACCGGCCCAATACGCCAAACGGCGCATGCTTCGAGCTGAATCTGCCCTCGCAGCGCTAGTAGGCCGGCTCGGGTGCCGGGACAGGCAATCCCGGACGGCAGCAGCAAACCTGGAGCCGGAGCTGGGGTAGACTGCCGACTCGAGACAAGCGGAGATCTTGTGTCCACACTGTTCCTGCCCCCGGGGGCTGCGCGCGGCGCACGCCTCTCTCCGGCCCTGCGTCGGGCACTTGCCGGCCTTGCCGCGCTCGCCATTGCTCTGCCGGCCTGCGCAGCCGCTGCAGCGCCGCGCGCCTCGAGCCTGCCTCTGCCACCGGCGCTTCAGGCGCTCGCCCGGTCCGGGAAGGTAAAAATCCTGAGCCGCTTCCCGACCGCCGTAGCGGGCCTGGCGGGCTACGTGGTGCGCTATGAGGGCAGTACGGAAGTGGTTTACGGCGAGCGGGGCTACCTCTTCGTCGGAGAGCTGATCTCACCGAAGAGCGCGGATCTGAACTCCCGATACCGGGCTCGCTATGCGCCCACTCCCGATTACGGGGCAGTGATCCGCCGTCTCGATCGCGGCGGGCATCTGATTACCGAGGGCCCGGCCGATGCTCCCACGATTTACGCCATCATCGATCCCAACTGCAGCTTCTGCTACCGCTTCTACCACATGGCCGAGCCGCTGATCGGCGCCGGCCGGCTGCAGGTGCGCTGGGTGCTGGTTGGGTTTCTGGAGTCCACGAGCCGGGCACGCGCCGCGGCGATCCTGACGGCCGCGCATCCTCGGCTGGCGCTGCGCCTCGACGAGGACCGCTTCGATGTGGCACATGAACACGGCGGTATCGCTCCGGCCAGGACGATCCCCCCCCGGATCGCCGCCGTGTTGAAAGCCCATCTGGACGCCATGAGCGACATCGGCGGTTCGGGCACACCGACATTGATGTTCCACAAGCCCAACGGGCAGTGGTCGGTCGAGGTGGGTCTGCCGCCCGAGCGCTGGCTCATGGCCTACGCGCACGCTGGTCGCCGGCGCTGAATTCATCCGGGTTTGGATTGATCCTTACCCGGATGCAGGCGCGCCTAAGTCTTTGCACGCAATGCGTTGGCGCATTCATCGACGAGCGCCCAGCCCGCCTGGGACAGCTGCACCCAGGAGGCGCGGCGATCCTCGGCCGCCGTGGTGATCTCCACCAGGCCGGCGCGCTTGAGCGCGGCACACAGCCGGCTTGCGCGCGACTGACCGAGTCCGAGCCGCTCGCGCAGCTCCCCCATCTTCACCGGGTGCTCCGCCCGAGTCCCAAGAAAGATCAATATGGGCTCGGTGAAGCCCGGCAGATGGTTGCCGTTGCCCATCCTGAGGCGCAGCAGCACCCCGAGCAGACTGTCCAGCTCGGTTTCGGCCGGATAGCTCCGCCGTGACATCGCTGCCGCAACCCCCGAGGTTGCTTCGTGTTTCTGCGTGGACAACTCTACAACAAAATGGGTCTGCTCGCCCCAAATCCCCCCTTCAAACAGCTACCCGAACGCGGCCCGCTCCAGATCCTGCGCGTCCGCAACCGCCGCCGGGACAACCGTGAAGTACACCGTTGCGCCAATTTCGGGACACGCGTCCACCCACAAGCGCCCGCCGTGGCGCTCGATGATGCGCCGGGCGAGGATGAGACCGAAAGCGCGCCAGGGGCGCGAACCGCGGCCCGTGCGCCCACCAGGGCCGATCAGACGGTCGAGCTCGGCGGGATCGAAACCCTCGCCGTTGTCACGCACGAAGCACACCGTATCCGATCCCATCGCCGCGCAGCCGATGTGAATGCCGGCCTGAGTCCCGAGGCGCGCGCGACGCCAGGCATCCTCTATCAGCACCGTGAGCAGCACCCCGAGAAGGTACGCGTCGGCCTGCACCAGAAAGCCGGCTTCGATGTGGACATCGACGCCGCGACGCGGCTCCCGCGAGCGCAGGCGCTCGACAGCCGTCGTAGCCAACGCCGTCAGATCGACGGGCCGCACGCTCATGCGCCTGCGCTCGATGTCGGCAAGCAGCAACAGCTGCCCGAGGAGCCGCCCGATCCGACGCAACTCCTCGCTCGCCTGCGCCGGCGCGCGCCGGACCGCATGCGGCGGGGAACGATGTCGCTCCATTCTCTCGGCCAGGCGCTCGGCAGCGGGCAGACGGCTGCGCAGCACATGGGACAGTCCCGCGCGGATGATCTCGAGGTCGCGCCGGGCCGTCTCGAGCCGGGTCAGGCAATCCTGCAACTGATAGTCCAACACCGCAACGCGCCGCGCGGCGCGCCGCGCCTGGTGGGATCGATGACCTTCGCTCAAAATGCCCATGAATCGCATCCTGAATCTATAACACACTGCATGAACGACCCCCGCCGCTCTTCCCTCGCCTCTTGATCTTACCCGGTTCCACCTCCAGCGGGAATCGAAGCGCTGTCGCCAAACAGCGCCATCCCGAGCGCGACGCGAAATCCGGCGCCTGGCCGCGGCGCGACCGGACCCGCGCGCGATCTCAGCCCCCACCAACACCATGCGGCCCGCCCCGCAGCCTCGCCGCCAACCTGACATTCAGCGACGAGTTTGTTTGTCATGAATCCACACCAACAGAACCATCGCCGCGATGCGCGCCACGGGCGATGTCGTGCTGGTGAGGAGGCGCGCAGCGCGGCCGGCGGCCGACCCGGCCGCCGAATGCCGCTCTCAGGCGCGCGGGCGAGCCTCGGCGCACGAGGGAGGGTCTCACCTGCGCGGCACGGGTGCGCGGATTGACTGCGCGGCCGGGGCCGCTACCATGCGCCGATGCCCGCCTCGACCTCCCGCCGCCCTTCGGCCGACGAGCCGACCGCACGCCAAGTCTGGTGGGTGCGATGGCTGTCGCGCGTGCCGCTCGGCCTGCTGTACGGGCTGGCGGGATTTCTCGGCTGGCTCGCCTTTCGCGTCTTTCCCTATCGCGACGAGGTGGTGCGCGACAACCTGTCACGCTCGTTCCCGGATTGGAGCGAGCGGCGCATGCGAGAGGTGCGCCGCAGCTATTACCAGGGCTTCGCCGACATGCTGGTCGAGGTCATCAAGTCGGCAACCCTCCCGGCCGATGAGATCCGCCGCCGTGTACGCATCCTCAATCTCGAGGCGCCCCGGGCGTACCTCTCGGGGGGGCCGGTGCTGCTCGCCGCGGCCCACCAGTGCAACTGGGAGTGGATGCTGCTCGCGCTCTCCCTGGAACTGGGATACCCGCTCGATGCCGCCTACAAGCCGCTCATCGATCCCTGGGCCGAGCGCGAGATGAGAAAAGTGCGCGGCCGCTTCGGCTGCCGCCTCATCCCCGCCAAACACCTGCTCGCCGACATCATCAAGCGGGGCAGGACCTCGCGCGCCGTGGCCATGGTCGCCGACCAGGAGCCGACCACCAGCGAGCACAAGCATTGGACGCGGTTCCTCAATCGCGACACCGCCTTCTACATGGGCCCGGAGGAGATCTCCCGCGCCACCCGCTTCCCGGTGTTCTTCATCGCCATGCGCCGAGTGCAGCGCGGCTTCTACGAGATGGAGTTCGTGCCGCTCGCGGCCCCGGGAGAATCACTCCCGCCCGGTGAGCTCACCGAGCGCTACGTGCAGCAGGTGGAGCGCCAGATCCTCGCAGCGCCCGCCGACTGGCCCTGGTCGCATAAGCGCTGGAAGCTCAAGAAATCCGTGTACGTCCGTCCAAGATCACCGAGGGTGATTTTGGACGGTCGAAGGCCGGCCCCGCAGGGGCGGGTCCCGGAAGAGGATGGGCACTAGGCGCGCCGCAGCTCCCTCGGCAGCCCGAACGTCACCTTCTCCTCCCTCCCGGCCACCTCCCGCGGCACCTCCGCCCCCCAGGCGTGCAGCTGCTCCAACACCGCACGGACCAGCACCTCGGGCGCGGATGCACCGGCCGTCAGGCCCACGCAGCGCCTGCCCTCAAACCACTCCCGGTCAAGATCCTGCGGCCCGTCGACCAGGTAGCCCGGAACTCCGGAGCGCTCGGCAAGCTCGCGCAGACGGTTGGAGTTCGAGCTCGAGCTCGAGCCGACCACGATCAGGATGTCGCACTCGGTGAGCAGCCTCTTGACCGCGTCCTGACGGTTCTGCGTCGCGTAGCAGATGTCTTCCTTGCGCGGCGTGGCGAGCTGCGGGAAGCGGCGCCGCAGCGCACCGACGATCTCCACGGTATCGTCCACCGACAGCGTCGTCTGGGTCACGAATGCGAGATTGGCCGGGTCGCTCACCGTCAGACCCTCCGCCTCCTCGACGCTCCCGACCAGAGCCATCCGTCCGCCGAAGGACGTATCGAAACGGCCCATGGTGCCCTCCACCTCCGGATGGCCCGCGTGACCGATGAGGATCACCTCACGGCCCTCGTGCGCATAGCGCTGCACCTCCATGTGCACCTTGGTCACCAGGGGGCAGGTGGCGTCGAAGACCTTCAGGCCCCGCTCCCGGGCCTCGTGCTCCACCGCGTGCGAGACGCCGTGCGCGGAGAAGATCACGGTCGCTCCGGCGGGCACATCGCACAGCTCCTCGACGAACACCGCGCCGCGCTCACGCAGCCGATCGACGACGTGGCGGTTGTGCACCACTTCGTGCCGCACGAAGATCGGCGCGCCAAACAGGTCGATAGCACGCTCGACGATGTCGATGGCACGGTCCACGCCGGCGCAGAATCCGCGGGGATTGGCTAAAAGCACTCGCATCGGGACCTCCTCATTCGGCGCGCGCGCCGCGCTCGCGCCACAAGTCGATGATCAGCAGCGCCGCGCCCACCGTGATCGCCGAGTCCGCCACGTTGAACGCCGGGAAATACGCGCCATGCCAGTGCGCCAGCACGAAGTCCACCACATGGCCGAGGCGCAGCCGGTCGATGAGGTTACCGATCGCTCCTCCCATGATGAGGGACAACGCAAGACACAGCAATCCCTGGCGGCGGGCGTCGAGCCGCCACAGATACACCGCAATCAGCACCGCCACCGCGACCGCCAGCCCCGTGAACAGCCAGCGCTGCCAGCCGGACTCGCCGGCAAGAAAGCTGAAGGCCGCTCCACTGTTGTACGTGAGAGTCAGATCGAGCACCGGCAGCAGGCGCACCGCCCCATGATAGGCGATGTGCCGGACCACCAGCTCCTTGGTCCACTGGTCGAGCGCGATCACCAGCCCCGTCACCGGCAGCCACCACAGCCCGCTTTTCCCGCGGTTCGTGCTCATACGAAGTGCCGCTCCTCGCCGGGCCCCTCGACATTGAGGACGCAGCGCCCACAGAGTTCGGGATGGACCGCATTTGCACCAACGTCCGGACGTCGTTGCCAGCAACGCACGCACTTGGGGTCCTGCGTGGGCTTGACCGCCACCCAGACCCCCTCGCGGGCAAGGCTCGCCGCCGGCACGGCATCGGCCGGGGAAGCAGTCCCGAGCCGATGCACGCGAGCATGCGAAGTGATGAAAAAGAAGCGCAGCTCCTCGCCCAGCACGCTGAATCGCCCATACTCGGCAGGGGCGCAGTAAATGTCCACCTCGGCGTCGAGCGGCGCGCCGATCGTGCCCGCATCACGCAGCTTCTCGAGCTCCCGCGTCACATCGGCGCGCAGCATCAGCAGCGCCGGCCAGTCGATCTCCGCCGCGCTCGCCTGCGGCAGCCCGTACCAGGTCGCGAGAAAAACCGACTCGGCGCGCTCGCCCGGCAGATGCCGCCAGATCTCCTCGGCGGTGAACGAGAGGATGGGCGCAAGCCAGCGCACCATGCTCTCGGCGATGTGGTACATGGCCGTCTGCGCCGAGCGGCGCGCACGACCCTCCGTCGGCGTGGTGTACATGCGGTCCTTCAGCACATCCAGGTAGAACGAGCCCAGGTCCACGCTGCAGAAGTTGTGCACCTTCTGGTAGATCAGGTGAAAGGCGTAGCGCCGATAGGCCTGCACGACCTCCCCATGCAGCGCGCCCGCGCGCTCGAGCGCCCAGCGGTCGAGGGCGAGCAGCTCCTCGGGCGGCAGCGCGTGGCGCTGAGGATCGAAGCCGTGGAGGTTGCCGAGCAAGTAGCGCACGGTGTTGCGCATGCGGCGGTAGGAATCGGCCATGCGCCTGAGGATCTCCTCCGAGACACTCATCTCGTTGGCGTAGTCGGTCGCCGATACCCACAGCCGCAGCACATCCGCCCCCAGGCTGTTCATCACCTTCTGGGGCGCCACGACGTTGCCGAGCGACTTCGACTGCTTGCGGCCCTGCTCGTCCACCGTGAACCCGTGAGTCAGCACTCCCTGGTAGGGGGCGCGCTCGTAGAGCGCCTCGGACATCAGCAGGGAGCTGTGGAACCAGCCGCGATGCTGGTCGGAGCCCTCGAGGTACAGATCGACCGGCGAGCCGATCTCACTGCGCTCGGCGCCCACGCACTCGAACGAGAGGCCGGAATCGGCCCACACGTCCATGACGTCGGTGACCTTCTCGTAACTGCCGGCCTCCGGTCCCAGCAACTGCGCCGGCTCGAGCGAGAACCAAGCCTCGATGCCCTCGCGCTCGACCCGCCGGGCGACCTCCTCGATCAGCTCCTGGGTGCGAGGATGCGGCGCGCCGGTCTCGGCATGGACGAAAAGCGCAATGGGCACGCCCCAGAGCCGCTGGCGCGAGATGCACCAGTCCGGGCGGCCCTCGATCATGCCGCGGATGCGCTGCTCGCCCCACGCGGGCGTCCAGCTCACTTTCCCGATGTCGCGCAGCGCGTGCTCGCGAAGATGATTGCGCTCCATGCCGATGAACCACTGCGGGGTGGCGCGGAAGATGACCGGGGTCTTGTGACGCCAGCAGTGCGGATAGCTGTGCGTGAGCTTGCGATGCGCCAGCAGGCGGCCGCGTCCGGCGAGCGCATCGAGCAGCACGGCGTTGGCTTCGTCGACCTTGAGTCCGGCGACGAGCGCGGTGTCGGGCAGGAAGCGCCCGTCGTTCCCGACGGGATTGACCACCGGCAGCCGGTAACGCTGACCGACCACATAGTCCTCCTGACCGTGGCCCGGCGCGGTGTGCACGGCCCCGGTGCCGGCCTCGAGCGTCACGTGCTCGCCCAGGATCACGGGCACCGCCCGATCCTGCAGGGGGTGTTGCAGCGCAAGACCCTCCAGCTCGAGCCCCTGCGCCTCCGCGAGCACCTCGTGCCCCGAAGCGCCGTAGCGCTGCAGGCAGCCCTCGAGGAGCTCGGCCGCGAGAATGAGCCGGCGCCGCCCATCGCCGATCTGCGCCTCAACCAGCGCGTAGCGGAACTCCCCGCGCAGCGCAACGGCCTGGTTGCCCGGCAGCGTCCAGGGTGTGGTGGTCCAGATGACGATGTCCACCGGATCTGCGCCCAAGCGGCCACGCCCAAGGCCGAAGCGTCGCTCGAGATCATGCAGATCGAGGACCGGGAACCCCACGTCGATGGCCGACGAGATCTTCTCGGCGTATTCAACCTCGGCCTCGGCGAGGGCGGAGCGGCAGTCGAGACACCAATGCACGGGCTTGACGCCCTTGTAAAGGTGGCCATTTGTGATGATGCGACCGAAGGCCCGGATCTGCTGCGCCTCGTACCGCGGAGACATGGTGAGGTAGGGCCGCTCCCAGTCCCCCAGGACACCCAGGCGCTTGAAGTCCGTGCGCTGCAAATCGATCTGCTCGGCGGCAAAAGCGCGGCATGCGGCGCGAAACGCGGCCGCGTCGAGCTTGCCGCCGGCGCGGCCATGCTTCTTCTCAACCTGGTGCTCGATCGGCAGACCGTGGCAGTCCCAGCCCGGGATGTAGGGCGCATCGAACCCATCGAGCGTGCGCGACTTGACGATGATGTCCTTCAGGATCTTGTTGACGGCATGACCGATGTGGATGGCCCCGTTGGCATACGGCGGACCGTCGTGCAGCACGAAGCGGGGCCGTCCGCGCGAGAACTCGCGCAGCTTCGCGTAGATGCCGCGCTCCTCCCACTCCCCCAGCATGGCCGGCTCGCGCCGGGCGAGGTCCGCCTTCATCGGGAAGGCGGTCTGGGGCAGGTTGATGGTGTGTTTGTAGTCGGTCATCAATCAAGCTTTCAGTATCGCCCGGGCCGCCCGCGCGTCCCGGTGCATTTGTGCCACGAGGGCATCGAGGTCCGCAAAGCGCTCCTCGTCACGCAGCTTCGCCACGAACTCCACCTCGATGCGCCGGCCGTACAGGTCGGCGGAAAAATCGAACACATGCACCTCCAGCAACGGCTCGCCGCCGGCCACCGTCGGGCGACGGCCGAGGCTCGCCACAGCGGGCAGCGCCTCAGACACGATGCCGTGCACCCGCACGGCGAAGATACCCTCCACCGGGGAGCGGAGCCGCTCGATCCCGAGGTTCGCCGTCGGGAAGCCGAGCCTCCTGCCCAAGCGGTTACCGCTCGCGACGCGGCCGATCATGCTGTACGGCCGTCCCAGCCACCGCCGGGCTTGCTCGAAGTCTCCCCGGGCCAGCGCGGCGCGCACCGCGCTGCTGCTCACGCGCTCCCCATCCAGGGTCACCGGCGCCACCACGTCCACCTCGAACCCCAACCGACGGCCGGCCTCCCGCAGCGCCTCGGCCGTGGCCTCGCCATTGCGCCCGAAGCGGAAGTCGTGACCCACCACGACCACCGGGGCTCGCAACTCGAGCGCCAGCAGCCGCGCGAAGTCCTCACCCGAAAGGTTGCGCAACGCCTCGCCGAAGCGCAGCACCCACACCACGTCCACGCCCAGATGCTCGAGCACCCGCCAACGCTCGCGGAACGAGGTCAGCCGGGCCGGCGCCTGCCCGGAGGCAAGGTACTCGCGCGGCATCGGCTCAAAGGTCAGCACCATGGCCGCACGGTTGAGGCGCGCCCTGTGCTCGCTCAGGCGTGCGAGCAACGCCTGGTGTCCGAGGTGGATACCATCGAAGGTCCCGATGGTGACCGCACAGCCCCGCCGGTGGTCGCTTAAGCCCGTCAGTCCGCGAATGAGCTCCATCAGCCGCCCGAGCCGCCACCGATGCATCGATTGACACAAAAGGCCATACAGAATACAGGATTTGCTGGACGGACGAGGTCCGTCGGTCGCATGGCAAGGATACCGCTCACGCCAGCTTACCCCACCACCATTGACAAAGGTGGCCTGCCTGCGCAGACTACCGGCCCCCCGCGACGGGGACCTCAGAAATTTAGGTAGACGGAGAGCCTGTGGCCAACACCAAGTCCGCCGAAAAGGCGGCTCGCCAAGCCGAAAAACACCGTGCCCGCAATGTGGCACTGCGCTCGCGCATGCGCAGCGCCGTGCGCAGCGTAAGCACAGCCATAGCCGGCGGCGACAAGCCGACTGCCGAAACGACATTCAAGGCCGCCTTGCCCGTCATCGACACGCTGGTCAACAAACGCATCATCCACCGTAACAAGGCCGCCCGGCACAAGAGCCGTCTGGCGGCGCGCATCCGGGCGATGCAATGAGGCGATGATGGACGTCAGCAAAGCGCACGTCACCTCGCCGGCCCCCTTGCCGGCACCCCTCAAGCTGAAGCCGGCTGCTCGCCGTCTGTATCTGCTCGAGCAGCTGCGGATTCGCGCGCAGCTGCAGCCTGCTCGTCCAAAAACTTCATAACCTCTTCGCAGAGTTCCTTCGTCCCGCGACCCGTGGCGCCTGAGACGAGAAACCGAGGCCCGCGATAGCGCAGCCGGCGATAAATCGTCTGCGCGCGCCGCGAGGCCTCCTGGTCAGTCATCAGATCACACTTGTTCAGCACCAGCCAGCGCGGCCGGCCGGCCAGCTCGGCGCTGAATTTCTCCAGCTCCCCAACGATGGCGCGCGCATCCGCAACCGGATCGGCCTCGGGATCGGCGATGTCCACCAGGTGCAGCAGCAACCGCGTGCGTTGCAGATGCTTCAGGAAGCGGATGCCAAGCCCAGCCCCCTCCGCTGCACCCTCGATCAGGCCCGGAATATCGGCCATGACGAAGCTGCGGTGCTCAGCGACACGGACCACACCGAGATGCGGATGCAGCGTGGTGAAGGGATAGTCCGCGACCTTCGGCCGGGCGGCCGAGACGGCGCGGATGAGCGTGGACTTGCCGGCATTGGGCAGGCCCAGCAGACCCACATCGGCGATGACCTTTAGCTCGAGCTCCAGCGTGCGCTTCTCTCCCGGCAGCCCCGGCCCGAACTGCCGAGGCGCACGGTTGGTGCTCGACTTGAATCGCTGATTGCCCCAGCCCCCCTTGCCGCCGCGGGCCACCGGCAGCACTTCACCCTCGTGAGCCAGGTCCCCCAGCACCTCGCCCGTCTCGGCGTCGCGCACCACGGTGCCCACCGGGACGGGAATGTACAGATCCTCGCCGCCTCGACCGGTGCAATCCCGGCTCGAGCCCGGCTCGCCATGCTGCGCGCGCCACGTCCGCTCGATCCGGAAGTCCGCAAGGGTATTGATGCCGGCGGCCGCTTGCAGGAACACGCTACCTCCGTGACCGCCGTCACCGCCATCGGGCCCGCCGAAGGGAACGAACTTCTCGCGGCGAAAGCTGGTGCTGCCTCGGCCACCATTGCCGGCCTGCACGCGGAGCTTCGCTTCGTCGACGAATTTCATAAGGGCTCAGAATTCGAAAGCGGTTTCCCGGCGGGCTCGCTGCTCGCGCAGGCGGGTCTGAGAGCCGTTCCCTGGGCCACACTGGCCTTGGGCAAGCCCAGGCCTTCTCAAGCCCCTCACGGCAAGGCAGGCGGGCTTCCCTGAGGACCCTTGCTCGTCCACCCACCCAGGCCCCCTCCCTGGAGGCCGGGCCACCGCCCGCGGCCGCTCGACCGGGAAATTCCGCCCTGCCGCCGCGCGACGGAATCGCGACCGGCTGGCTAGGCCTCAGCTACCGCTTCGGGCTGTACGCTGACGTAGGTGCGCTGATCGGCACCCTTGCGCCGGAACAGCACCGTGCCGGTTACCTTGGCGAACAGGGTGTGATCGGTGCCGATACCGACATTGGGGCCGGCATGCATGTGCGTGCCGCGCTGGCGGACGATGATGTTGCCGGCGAGGACATGCTCGCCGCCGAAGCGCTTCACGCCCAGTCGCTTGGAATGGGACTCGCGGCCGTTCTTGGTACTGCCGCCTGCCTTTTTGTGTGCCATGTGAGTTTCCCGAACGAAATCGCGCTCAGCCGGCGCTGATGCCGGTGACCTTCACCTCGGTGAAGGGCTGGCGATGGGTCTTCTGCCGCAAGTAGTGGGCGCGGCGCTTGAACTTCACCACCGAGACCTTGCTGCCCTTGCCGTGGCGGACCACGGTGGCGGTGACCTTGCCGCCCGCGACGAGCGGCTTGCCGAGCTTCACCTCGGCCCCTTCGCCGACGAGCAGCACCTGGTCGAACTCGACCGTGGCTCCCGGCTCCGCATCCAGTTTCTCGATGCGCAGCACCCCGTCCTGGGTCACGCGATACTGCTTTCCACCGGTGGCGATCACTGCGTACATAGGCTGGAATCGAGCGTCTTGACGAAAGGGCGGGCATTCTACTGACCGGCCCTCGGCGGGTCAAACGCTGCAAATTAAAGAGCGTGCGGCGCACGGTCCGGTCGGCTAGGATGCGCCGCTGGATCAAGGAACCTCTGAATCCCCACGTGCTCGCGGTGCCCCGTCAATCGCCTGCTGCCAGGCTCCCCGCCTCCATGACGCTGGAGGAGCTCCGTACGCTCGTCGCGGCGGATCTCGTGGGCGTCGATGAGGTCATCCGCCAGCGCCTGAAAAGCGTCGTCCCCCTGGTGGATCAGGTGGCCGAGCACATCATTGCCGGCGGCGGCAAGCGGCTGCGCCCCCTGCTGGTGGTGCTCGCCGGCCGGGCCTGCGGGCACAGGCCGATGCACATCGAGGCGGCCGCCTTCATCGAGTTCATCCATACCGCCACGCTGCTGCACGATGATGTGGTCGATGGCTCCTCGCTGCGGCGGGGACGCTACACGGCCAATGAGGTCTTCGGCAACCAGGCAAGCGTCCTGGTCGGGGATTTCGTCTACTCTCGCGCCTTTCAGATGATGGCATCGCTGGCCTCCCAGCCGGTCATGGAGATCATGGCCGAGGCGACCAACGTGATCGCCGAGGGCGAGGTCATGCAGCTCATGAACGCCCACGATCCGGATACCACCGAGCGGCGCTACCTCGAGGTCATCTACCGCAAGACGGCGAAACTGTTCGAGGCCGGCGCAAGGGTCGCCGCGGTGCTCGCGGGTGGTCCGCCATCGCTTTGCTCGGCGCTCGCCGCCTACGGGCGCCATCTCGGTACCGCCTACCAGCTCGTGGACGATGTGCTCGACTACCGCTCCAACCCGGCCGAGCGCGGCAAGAACCTGGGCGATGACTTGGCCGAAGGCAAGCCGACGCTACCGCTCATCCACGCCCTGCGCCACGGCAGCGAGGCACAGCGCGCGGCCATCCGGGCGGCTATCGAGCACGGCAGCGCCGAGCTCGAGCCCATCATCGCGGCCATCGAGGCAACCGGCGGCCTCGATTATGCCGCCCGGCTGGCGAAGGAGTCCGCTGCGCAGGCGCTCGCGGCCATCGATGCCCTGCCCGAGACCCCGTACAAGACCGGACTCACCGCCCTCGCCCGCTTCGCGGTGGAGCACACGACCTAACTGCCTGCCTTGGCGGGAGTCGGCGAGCCGTAGTCGAGTAAATCGCCGTACCACGGCTTGCCGGATCGATAAAGCGCCAAGCGCCGCTTCAGGGCGGAAAGATTCCACTCCAAAGCGTGGGCCTTGCCGATCGCCTCCCGCTCACTCTTCACCGCTTGGGTGAAATGTCCCTCGGCCGCCTGCGCGGCCGCGCGGATCTCGTACCCCGTCGGATCGACATCGACATGCGCGAAGGCCTTCCGTTCCAGCCGTAACGCGCGCGCAGGGTCGCGCACGGCGGCCTGCCGCGCCGCAGCCAGCAGCGCCGACAGATACATCTCACCCGCCACATTGCCTTGGGTTACGGCCTGGTCGAGCCATTTCCTGGCGGCGTCGATCTGCCCGGCATCCGATGCACCGTCGAGCAATCGGACCGCGAGCGCCACCTCCGCGTCGGCCTCGTGCTGCGCAGCGGCCAGATGCAGCCATCGCAACGCCTTGACCTCATCCGGCAGACACCCGCCAAAGCCGAACTGCAGGCTGGCTCCCACTTCATACTGCGCCAGGGGATCACCGGCCTGCGCAGCCCTCACGAGCCACGGCAAAAACGAGGTACGGCGCGAGCTTTGAATCTGCGGCAGACCCGCAAGCACCGTCCCATAGATCGCCTCGGCGGCCGGATCGCCTTTCACGGCCTTTTTTCGCAGACCCCAGAGGTAATCCTGCAGACGGGGATAATCGCCGGAGGACAGGTTTCGTTCGACGAATTGGAAGTCGAGCGCGCACCGGATCGGATGCCTGCGTAGCGGCCGGTGCGCGAATTTCGACATCACCACGCTGGTGCGCGCAGCGGCGTCGAATGAGCGCTCGGGTAATCCGAAAATGACCTCCGGGAGGCGTGCCGTGCCATCGGGCATCAGGGTGAATTGCACGAGCACCCGATCCTGCATGCCCCGCAGGTTGGCCCACCACGGATAGACGTCCCGGTGCATTCTTATCGGCAGGCACGCACGGTTCGACCTTGTGCCGAAGACGTTCGGCGCACCGCCGCCGGCTGGATGCCCTCCGTTGGAAGCCAGCCCCGCATGGGGATAGGTCGGCAGCAGCGTCCGATTCAGTGCCGCGGGAGTATACGGGGCGGTGATCCAGCCTGCGATTCTCCTGGACCCTGGAGCCAGCCTCAGTGCCGGCAGAAGCCGCCTGGCCAGCTTCTGGCCCTTCGCCTCGCCGTTCTGCGAGGCCAGCATCGCCCAGGCATAAGCGTGGATGTCGCTCTGCCGCGCCCCCTGCCCCAGGGAATACAGGTACGCCAGCTCCAATTGCGCCTGGGGCTGACCCAGCCGGGCCAAGGCGAGGAAGTCCCGGAACGCGAGCGTGAAATCGCCCTTTTTGTAGGCAAGAGCTGCCGAGTACAGGCCGGCATGCGCGGGCAGCGCATCCGCCCGCATCGCAACGAAGAGCAGCGCCAGCACACCGATGCGGATTGGCGATCCTGAACCCCGCCCCTTTGTCCTCATGATGATGGCTCTGTATTTTATTTTTCGGCGAAGATACCCGAAGAGCCGACCGGGAAACACCCTGATCGGGAGCCGTGCGGCCAACCTGCGCCACCATTGAAGCCCCCGGTCCGCTCCAGTAGACTGCACGGCTCGCCCCGCGCGCCGCCATCGGCCGCCCGGGGGCCGAGGATCTGCCATTTCGGGGTGTAGCTCAGCCTGGTAGAGCACTACGTTCGGGACGTAGGTGTCGCAGGTTCAAATCCTGTCACCCCGACCAATAAAATCAGTCACTTATCCGTTTTAGGCCAACACTAGCAATCGCCGTAAGTGCCCGGTAAGGGCAACTGGCGACCTCTCTCGACTTCATTGCTCGGCGCTGCCAAGGCGCCGCCCAACCGTGTTCGCGCACGGCCGAGCGGCTAACCACCACCCGAACGAATGAGGTTCGAGTATGGCTACCGCTGATCCTATCGCGCCGTTGACAGGCACGCAGCCTGCGGCCGTGCGCGCCGTCCCCCTCGCTTCCATCCGCGCGTACCGCAAGACGGGCTGCGCCATCGTGACCATCGAGCGCGCTGGCCGCGCTCCCCATCGTCACCGCATCAGCCTGCGTCGCTACGCCGCGCTGCGGGAATGGACCATCACCCGCGCCGCTCGTCGCTGGCGCACCTCCGGTGCCTTGCTGCGCAGCTCGATCACCGTCTGTCTGTGGCCGCAGAGGCCCACGCCTGAGGCCCGCGCCTGACCCTCACATCCCCTCTGACCCGGAGTTCCCGCATGAGAACCACGACCACCACCGTAACTCGTATCCGCGCCGCAGATCCGGCGCCCGGCGCCATCGCGATAACCCTGGACGACCTCGAGGTCGCCGAGGGACTGGTCGCCACGGCTCACACCGCACTCAGCGCGGAGGATGCCGACATCGAGGGCGCCCAAGTCACCCTCGGCCTCGCCCTCGAGCGCCTGCGCGCCGGAATGGAGCGCGTCCGCGCTCTCCGGCCCACCGATCTCTGACAGGACCACGACCATGCGTACCTACACCCGAATCCTCTCCATCCTCCTCGCCGCGATCGCGGCCGTCTCTCTCGCCGCCTGCGGCGGTGGGGGCGGTGGCAGCAGCACCGCATCCAGCCCGGGCGGGGGTCCCACGCCGCCCTCGGCGCAGCTCGCCGCCTGCACCACGACCCTCTACAACGATGCGGTCGACCAGGGCGTCGCGCCCTGCCTCACCGTGACGGGACTTGCGAGCGGTCAGTCGGTGTCCGTGTCCGATGGCTCGGCTACACTGGCCGAGAGCAGCAACGGGACCTTCGATTTCCCGACCCTCCAGAACGGGACGCAGAACGGCGGCGTCGTGCCTCCGACCGCGACGTTCTCCATCAC
>JAJYTX010000011.1 GCA_021792815.1 Pseudomonadota bacterium | reverse complement strand
CGTTCATCGCTTCGCCTCGAGCGCAAGGGAACCGCGGGTGACCCAGGTGAGCCCCGGGATATAGGGCGGATAGAGATTGAGCGTCAGGGTAATCGTGTGGGGCTGCCGGGGGTCCAGGTCATAGGGCAGGCGAAGCCGCGCGGAGTCGAGCACGTACCAGAACTCTCCGGTGAGTTCCCCCAACTCATCGAGGCCATGCTCGTGTCCGTTGATCTCGAGACTCACGTTCTGATGTGGAATGACCTGAGCGTCGATCACCAGCTCACCGAGCTCGACGACCGAAAGCGGCAGCGACCGATACCACGGCAGGCGGATTCCGAGTTCCAGCCTGCCGTGCGCGCACTTGACTTCATCTGGGCAGATCAAGCTGCGGCTGAAGTTGTTTTCCAAGACACCGCCCCTAAAATAGAATGAGCATTCTGAAGCCAGAAACGTAGCAGCATGGGATCGCGGCGTCAAGCCGCGCGCGACGCAGTCCGGGAGGTACGCCCACGAGGGCTGCAGCCGGAAATTCCGGGGCACCGGCCCCGATGAGAGGGTGTGCCGTACCGCTTTGCGCGGCCGGCTCAGCGCCCGGCGTGGATGGGTTGCCGGGCGGTGAGGAACGCCAGGGCCATCAGACCGAGGTCTTCGACCAGTTGCTTCCAGTCGCCCTCGCCGGCTCCGGAATGCTCACCGGGAATCGCCCCCAGCCCGAGATAACGCGCCAGCGTGCCGTAAACGATGATGAAACAGGCCGACGTGGCCCGCTCGGGATCCGGGTGGCCGAATTCCGCCTGGTGCTCGAGCAGCAGCAGCTTGAAGTCGAGCATCGCCTGAGAATAGCTGCGACGTCCTTCGACGGCCATGTGATCGTCCCGCTGCGCCTGCTGCATGAAGGAGTTGAGGAGAACCGCGTGACGCCGCAGGTACAGCGCCAGCTCTCGCACCAGGACCGGAACCAGCTCGCGCAGCGGCAGCATGCGCCGGCGCACACGGTTCACCAGCATGGCGAATTCATGTTCCATTTCCCGCAGGACGCGTGCCTGGACCTCCCGCAGCAGATGCTCCTTGGACTGCACGCGGCAATAGATCGAACCGATGGACACGTGAGAGCGCCGGCTGACCTCGGACAGGGTCAACCCTTCCAGGCCTTTTTCGCGCAGAATCTCCACTGCCCCTTCGATCATACGTTCGTATGATTCCCGGCTGCGGCGCTGCTTCGGGGTTCGAGCGTGCGGGGTGGTGTCCAAAATGGGCATCCAGTCAAAACGAGGCCCGCACTCTAATCGATAAATCGAGCGACAGCCAAGACGGGCCCCGGACGAAGCGGTGCGCCGCTGCACGGGCATGGCCGAAAGACCGCGACAAAACGCAGCTCCCGAACGCACCACGGCCCTCCCGTGCGCGGGGCACCGCCCTGGGAGCACGTTACGCCCCGCTTCCGGGCCAGCACATTTACAGTATAAAAGTTATCCTGGGTAGACGGCGATCTCATGCACGCCGCCACCGAGCGGCCCGACGTATCGGTAACCGGGCAACACGCCATGCCCTTCCGGCGTCACGCTCGCCATCTGCCGCCGACCATCGAGAACGATCCGATCGGCCGAACCCGCGACGGGCAGTCCCACGAACCCCCGGGTTCCAACGGGCGCCCTCACCCGCAGCGCCAGGCGCTTTCCTTCCCGCCTCCAGCGCACCCGCAGCGGCCCTCGCGGTGTCGGCACGGCGCCCCGCGCCCAGCGCAGACCCGTCAACTGCGGCTCGACCAGCCAGGTCACGAATCCGGGCGCCAGCGGACGGACCCCCAGCACATAGGCCGAGAGCGCGCTGGTCGGTCCACTCGACCAGGGGTGTGCCAGGCTGGTGCCGCTACCGAGGCCGGGCCGCCCATCGAGCCCCACGTATTCCCAGGTCGCACCGCTGTAGTACTCCCCGCCTCGGCGCATGGGAGCCCATGCCCGCCGGATCAGGTCCAGGGCAGCTGACGTGTCGCCCACCGCCAGACGCGCCCGCACCTCGTAGCCGGCCGTGTAGGGACTGACGATGCGCTCATTCGCAGCAGTGCCGCGCATCGGTCCCGCGGGCGCGTGCAGCGCCGCGGCGAGGCGCGCCAGCAACTCCGGGACGCGTTCCCTGTCCGCCACGCCGTACAGCACGGCATAGGCGTTCGCGTGCTCGGAAATGGTCTGCAGATCCCCGACAGCGGCACCGTACAGACCGAGCCCATCATTGAACAAATGACGATTGATCGCCGCGCGCAACCGCACGGCATCGACCCTCAGCGATTCCGCCCGGCCAGCCTCTCCGACGGCGAGCGCCATCTGCGCGGCCTGCCCCAATGCACCGTAGTAATGGATGTTCGGTAGCGCCTCCGCCACGCGCTCTGCGGCCGGCCCCGGCCCCCGCGGTGCGAACAACCCCATGGCGGGATCGACGTTCCGCCGCAGATACTCGAGCACGCGCACCACGACCGGCCATTGCGCCTTCAGGAAAGCCTCATCGCCCGTATGCCACCAGTACGCATGAATCGTCGATACGTGTTGCACGGTGTAATCCGGGATTCCCGGCACGAAGGCGTTGCCCGGGGTCCGGCGCGGATTCGCCTGGGGCGGTATCGAGGTCGCTATGGCGCCATCCGGCCTCTGATAGCGTGAGAACAGGCCGATGCTGCCGCTGAGGAAGGCAAGATCATGATTGCTGTACAACAGCGTGTCGGCGGCGACCCCCAGATCGCCCGTAAACAGCTGGCGATCGCGGGTCGCCCCGTCCACGATCGTCGGCACCGGATTCGTTCCGGCGAGAAACTCATCGAGAATCGCCGCATCGGTGAGCGGTGTATCGAGCAGCACGGCGCCGTCCGGCGCCCGCACCTCGAGATCGCGGAAGGTCGCCAGCGCGCCGCTGGCGTTGGCGAGCGCCACCCACCCCGCGGACGTGTTTCCCCAGAATCCGCCCTCGGCGGGAATCTCGAAGGATGCCAGCGCGGCACCGTCGATGCTCACCCGGGCGGCGTGACCGCGCACCGTCATCTCGATCGCGTACCATTCATGCTCCCGGATGACGAACGGCAGACGAACCGTCAGAATCAACTGCTGGGTGAATTGCACATAGATGCGCAGAGTATTCGGCGTGCTCTGCGTCAGGGTGTCGTTCTGAGCGCAGAGCACGCAGCGAATGCCGTCCGGCAACTGCGCGCGAACCAGCCAGGACGCCTCGTTCGCATCGATACGCACCTTGAAGCGAACCGTGTAATCCGTCCAGCCCAGCCCCCGCTGATACCCGGTATAGGTATCGCCCCAGACCGTCGCCCCGTCGGGGCCGATCTGCCAGATCGGCGGCAGGGCGCCGGCCGGCAGCGAGGCGACCTCGAGGGCATACGCGCCGAGCGACCAGATCTCGGTGAGCGCGGCGTCGCTGCACTCGAAACTCCCCTGGTTGCCCCCGGCGCGGCCCTGGCGGAACGTCGGCAGCAGGCCGACACGACGCAGCGAAACCGTTCCGCGGCCGGAGAACTGCAGCGCCTGGAATCTCTGCCCGCCCTGGATCAGCCTGTTGAGAATCCGGCCCTTGCGCAGCGGGATCCACTCCACCCGCGACAGATCCGCCGCGCCGGCGCACCCCACAAAGGACACCTCCTTGGGTGCCGCGGCCGTTGCGCCCGGTTTACCCGGCGCCGGCCCGTCTCCATCCGGAAACAACCACGGCGATGCCTGAGAGTAGATCGACCGCAGCCGGACCTCCCCTGTCGAGTCGAGCACCTCGAACAGCGGACGGCCCCCGACGATCCGGCCGTAATCGAGCACCACAGTCGCCGGACGGCCCGCCCCGACCGTGATGACCGTCGTACCCGGGCGCACCAGGCCGTCCGGGTTGCGCACCTTCCCTGTGAGGACATGCACCCTCTGCGGTCCGATGACACCCGGGGCCGCCGGGTCCGCGGCCCCGCGACCAGCCGCGACCGCCATCCGCCAGCGTCTGCCGGTGCGGGCCACGGCGGACAGACTGACGCCCAGCCCGCCCGCCGCCAGCGTCTGCAGCACTGTCCGCCGGCTCGCGCCCACTAGCGGCTCACATGCCCTCCGGCGACGCCCCTCATGAGCGGCACCGGCGTTTCGCCCGCTCCGCCACAGCCTAGAAATGCGCGGTCACACGCACGCCGTAGGTGCGCGGCGGCTGGAACTCGTAGTTGTTACCCTCCGCCGTCGGGTTGCGCGCGGCATCCGCCAGCACCACCTCATTGGAGAAATTGCGCACGTAGCCCTCCACACTCCATCGACCGCTCTCCGGCATGTAGGTCAGCGACGCGTCACCCATGGCGTAGGCGCGCTGCGAGGTGTCCGGATGATTGAAGATGTCGAAGTAGAATCTCGACTGGTACTTGCCATCGATCTGCGCGGTGAGCGCCGCGCCGTTCGGCAGCCCCACGGTATGCTGCAGCGACGCCGTCGCCGACGCCGCCGGCGCATTCGGCAGGTAGTCACCGGACAGCGGTGTACTCAATCCCGTACTGGCGTCGACGGCGCTGCCGCTGACGAACTTCGCGTGCAGCCAGGTGGCGTTGAGGTTGAACCGGGTCCGCGGGGTGATCAGATAGGCGATCTGTCCCTCTGCTCCATAGTCATCGGCATTGCCGGCATTGAACACCCCGGTGGCGCTGCCGCTGATCACGTGGGTGTACTGGCTCGCCTGGTAGCCATCGTACTTCATGTCGAACAGCGACAGGTCCGCCTCCAGCCGATGGTGCAGCAGAGTGTTCTTGGTGCCCACCTCGAAGGACTTGACCGTCTCCGGCCCGTAATTGACCGATGGCGCCGAACCGTTCGAATTGAACCCGCCCGCCTTGTAGCCGGTATCGTATTTCGCATACACCATGGTGGCCCGGGTCGGATACCAGTTGACACCCAGGTGATAGGTCGTCTTCGACTCGGTGATGTCACCATTGCCTGGCGTCACGATCGTCGGCGGCGTCCCGTTGCAGCCAAGCACGCCGTAGAGGAAGGGCGGAATGCCCGCGATCGGGCAGTTAAGGTACGCGTTGCCGTTGCGCGCCTTGTGATCCCTGGTATACCGCAAGCCTGCTGACACCTTGAGTTCGCGCGTCAGGCTGTACTGCACCTGCCCGAAGCCGGCTTCGGACGTGGTGAGCACGCCATAGTGAAAATTGATGAGATACAGCCCGTTGTACGGCCCGCCTTCCTCCTTCAATCCGGACGAGAGCGGGCTGTTGCGCTCGCGGAAGTAAAATCCGCCCACCTGCCAGAACAGCCTGGAATCCGGCGCCGAGGTCAAGCGGATTTCCTCGTTCTGTGTACCGGGATTCTCGTTCTGGATGAACTGCGTCGGCGGATTGGCCGTCTGTGGGTAGAGAGTCGAGTCCGTCTGGTGCTGATACTGCACGCTGTCGTAACCGCCGAGATAGGTGAGCATCAGGCCGCCGGGCAGATCCTTCTGGGTGAAACGCCACTGATAACGCGTATCGGTCATGCCCAGGCTGAACGGCGCGTACAGCGGAAAGCCGTTGGCCCGCGCGTAGGGGATCGGCGGGGTGACGCCGCCGCTCACACCGCGTCCGCTGGTGCCGAGCGGCCCGGTGTACGCCACGTCTCCGGTGCCGGACTCCTGCGAGTGCTGGATCTCCAGCCAGCCGTCGAAGCCGGTCCACGGCTGAAACGCCAGCTGCAGCCGTACCGCGCGGTTGTTCGCGTTGTCGCCGTTTTCAAAGCCCGGATTGCGCCGATAACCCTGATGGTAGGTGGACTCGGCCGAAATCCGCGCCTGAACGCGGGCGCCGAGCGGAACGTTGAGCGCTCCTTCGAACAGCTGCGCGCCGTAGTTTCCCGCGTCCGCGGTCAGATAGCCGCCGAATTTCTTCGTCGGCTTCTGCGTGATGATATTGATGACGCCGCCGGCCGCATTGCGCCCGTAAAGTGTCCCCTGAGGTCCTTTCAGCACCTCGATCTGCTGCAGATCGAACAGCGAGGCGAACAGATCGTACGATCGGTTCGTAAAGAACCCGTCCTCCGAGATCGCCACGGCGGGATCACCGGTTTCGGTGACATCAGTGCTGGCGATGCCCCGGATCGCGACGTAAGCCGATCCGGTCTGGGTCGTGAAGTTGATGCTCGGATCGATGGTGGTCAACGACCGGATGCTGGTGACGCCCTGCCTGCGCAGTTGCCCGCCGCTGTAGACACTCATCGAAATCGCGGTCTTCTGCGCGCTCTCCCGGTGCTTCTCTGCGGTCACGATGACTTCCTGAAGCATGTCGGCAGGCCTGAGCACGGCCGATCCGGTGACACGCTGCGCCGAGTTCTGTGCCAGCGCCACGCTGCTGATCGCGCCCATCGCCGCAAGACTCACCCATAGGAACAAGGAACGATTCGTCAGATGCATGGATATTTTTCCCCTGCGGCCGGCCGGCCGCCCCTCGTATGGAATTTTAATGCAATCGTTTACACTCGCAAGAGGGACAAGATGACGGACGTCAGCATCCGCTGCGGCGACCGATGCTGCAGTTGGGATTGGCGCGAAATTTAATTTGCCGCATCAACAGGTTACAATTATGAGGCACCGTCCCATGAATGCCGCCGCACGGCCATCGTTCCGCTGGATTCTCGCCGTGGCATGCGTTCTTGGCCTGGCGCCGGGCGTTTCACTGGGTAATTCCGCTCGTGTAAACGATATTCTTCGGCAGATGCCGCTGCACGAGCTGATTCGCAGGGTCCACGGTGAGCGCGAGCCGGCGGCCCGGTACCAGGGTCAGGCGGGCTATCTCGCCGGCGACCGGGCGCTCGGGCTGCCCGCCCTGCGGTTCGCCGACGGGCCGCCCGGGGTGCTGACCCGGCGGCGGGCCACCGCGCTGACCTGCACGATGGGATTGGCCGCGACCTTCAGCCGCCGGGACGCTTATCGGAACGGACTCGTGGTAGGCAGAGACGCCCGGGCCCTGGGCATTCAGGTCGCCTTGCAGCCCTTCATCAATCTGATGCGCGATCCGGCCTGGGTACGCGCCTACAATACCTATGGCGAGGACCCACTGCTCACCGGCGAGATCGGTGCCGCCGTGATTCGTGGCATCCAGAGCCAGGGCGTCATGGCGGAGGCCAAGCACTTCATCGCGTACGACGGCGCGAACGATGTCGTGGTCGGTGGGCAGGCGCTTCACGAAATCTATGCGGAGCCGTTTCGCTACGCCGTGCGCGCGGGCGTTGCGTCGATCATGTGCTCGTACAACCGGATCAATGGCTACTACGCGTGCGACGATTCGGCGACGCTGCGCGGACTGTTGCGCGACCGCTGGCGGTTCGACGGTTTTGTCACCTCGGACTGGGGTGCAACCCATTCCGCCTCCTTTATCAATTCCGGCCTCGACCTCGAGATGCCGGGCTCGGTACTGCACTATCTGCCGTGCTATTTCTGCGCGACCGTGCCGCCGCCGCGACCGCTCCCGCCCGGTGGCGTTCCGTTCGCGCCCCCGGCGTTCCCTATCCCCGAGGAGCCCGCGACCGCCGTTTTCCACCTGCCACCGCTCGCGCCCGCACACGGGATGCTCGCGGCGATCAGCCACGGCACGGTGCGCGTTTCCCGGGTCCGGTCCGCCGCCCGCCGGATCCTGTTGCAGATGCGGCGGTTTGGATGGCTCGGGCACGCTGACGTCTCACCCACCGTGTCGCCGGTACCTTTCGCCGCCGACCTGCCGATCGTCGAGCAGACGGCCGAAGACGCGGCGGTTCTCTTGAAGAATGACCGGCGCATCCTGCCGCTGACCGCACGCGACCTGCGTTCGCTCGCACTGATCGGTCCCGGCGCCGGCCAGGTGGTGGCCGTGGGTCAATCCGGCGAGCGCTCCCTGGGCTTTCCCGACCGGGATCTGAGCCCGCTTCAGGCGCTGCGGCAACTGGCCCGCCGGGTGAGGGGCGCGCATATCCGCTTTGCCGTGGCGGACGACATGACCGGTGTACCGGTTCCCGCCGCGCTCCTGAGTCACGCCGGCCAACCCGGGTTGATCCGGATCGTCGCCGGCGGCAAGGCCGGGCCGGTCGACCGTATGCTGGACTTCACCCTCCAGTCTCATCGGCCCCTGCCGCCCGGCAGCAGCCAGCAGTGGCGGGGCTCGCTCGACATCCCGCGGACCGGGACCTACTGGCTGTACCTGCAACTGCTCGGCTGCAGCGGCGAGCTCAGAATCGATCGCCATCGGGTGGCGGCGAGCGCCAACCTGCTGCTGCACGGGGACTTTCTCCAGGCTGCGCAGGACAACGTGCTGCCCACGACGGACAACCTGGACAACGTGCGGGTGGCGCTCCGGCTCGCCAAGGGACGGCACCGCATCACGGTCACCGAGCACGGCGATGCCTCCGGACGCCCCGTCCAGGTGCGCCTGAACTGGCTCACGCCGGCGGCTCGCGTCCGTGATCTGCGCGCTGCGATTGCCACGGCAAAGCGCGCCCGGACCGCGATCGTGTTCGCCTGGAGCCGCGGCCGCCCCGCATACACGCTTCCCGGACACCAGAACCGGCTCATCGAGGCGATTGCCGCCGTCAACCCGCGCACCATCGTCGTGCTCAACACTTCTCAGCCTGTCGCGCTGCCCTGGCTGCACCAGGTCCGCGCGGTGCTGCAGATGTGGTACCCCGGGGACGGCGGAGGACTCGTCACCGCAAACCTGCTCTCCGGCAGAGCCGACCCGTCCGGGCACCTGCCCTTCACCTGGGGGCGCGCCCTGGCGCAGTATGTGTCCCATGATCCGGCGCACCCCGATCGCTCCTCGGCGGGTGTCGACGGGGTCACGCACTTCTCAGAGGGCATCTTCATCGGCTATCGCTGGTTTGATCAACAGAAGATCACCCCGCTGTTCCCGTTCGGATACGGCCTGTCCTATACGCGTTTCAACTACAGCGCCCTGCGGGTCCGCCGGACTGTCGCCGGAGGACTGCGCGTCCGGTTCGTGGTGCGAAACGTGGGGCACTACCCCGGAACAGCCGTCCCGCAGGTCTATCTCGGGGCGGCGCCTGCGCAGCCCGGCGCGCCGCAGTTTGCCGTGCGCGCGCTCGCCGCATTCACCCGGGTGCCGCTGGCGCCCGGTGCGAGCCGCGCCGTGGCGCTGCGGGTGCCGCTCCGACAGCTGCAGTACTGGTCGACGCAAGGGGACGACTGGCGATTGGCGCGCGGCCGACGTTCCGTTTACGTCGCGAGCTCCTCGCGCAGCGTCGAGCTTCAGACACGCGTTGCGCTGCACTGAGCGGCGCCGGCTGAGCGCCCCCGAAGGGTCCTGCGGGGGCCGGCGGCCGCTGCCGCCGTCCTCGCCACCCCGGGTCGATCGGAACCTGGACGGTGAGCTGCCGGGTCAGAGCCCGAGGAGTCTGCGCAGGCGCGCCGCATCCGCCGCGCCGCCCGCAAAATCGTCGAACGCGCGTTCCGTGACCCGGATGATGTGATCCCGGATGAATGGCGCGCCTTCCCGGGCGCCATCCTCCGGATGCTTCAGACAGCACTCCCACTCGAGAACGGCCCAGCCCGGATAGTCATACTGGGCCAGCCTGCTGAAAATCGCGGTGAAATCGACCTGACCGTCACCGAGGGAACGGAACCGCCCTGCGCGGTCGATCCAGTCCAGGTATCCTCCGTACACGCCTGTGCGTCCATTGGGGCGGAATTCCGCATCCTTCACGTGAAAACACTTGATGCGCGTGTGGTATATGTCGATGAAAGACAGGTAATCGAGCTGCTGCAGCACGAAATGGCTGGGATCGAACAGGATGTTCGCCCGTGGATGCCCTCCGACCGCCTCGAGAAAGCGTTCGAAACTCGCGCCGTCGTGCAGATCCTCGCCCGGATGCAGTTCGAACGCCACATCGACACCGGCCTCATCGAACGCGTCCAGGATGGGACGCCAGCGCCGCGCGAGTTCCGTGAACGCCGCATCGATCAGCCCCGCCGGGCGCTGCGGCCAGGGATAAAACAGGTGCCAGGCAAACGCTCCGGAGAAGGTCGCATGCGCCTGTAACGACAGGTTGTGGCTCGCCCGCGCGGCGAGCTTCATCTGATCCGTCGCCCACTCCTGGCGCTGCCGCGGCTTGCCGTGAAATTCGGCCGGCGCGAAACCCTCGAACAACTCATCGTACGCCGGATGAGTCGCGACGAGCTGTCCCTGCAGATGCGTCGCCAGCTCGCTCACCACGAGACCGTGAGCCGCGAGCACGCCCTGCAGTTCGGCGCAATACTCCTTGCTGGCGGCCGCCGTCTCGAGATCGAACAGGCGCTTGTCCCAGCTCGGGATCTGTACGGCTTTATAGCCGAGATCCGCGGCCCACCGCGCCATGTGTTCCAGAGTGTCGAACGGCGCCGAGTCGGATGCGAACTGGGCGAGAAAAATTCCGGGGCCTTTGAGTGTCTTCATATTCCGCTGCTCAATCCACCTGAACCCATGCCGACCGCGCACTGCTCTCGATCGCCCTCTCGATGAAGGTCATGCCACGAACCGCCGCTTCGATGCCGCAGAGCGTGTCGCTCCACGCCTGCTCATCGCCCGCGTCACGTCGGCGCAAAAGCGCGGCGAACTCCCGATAGATATTGGCGAAGGCCTCGATGTACCCCTCCGGATGGCCCGCAGGCAGGCGGGTCGCCTGCCTGGCGGTGGCGCCCAGATATCCGCAGCCCGCATGCCGCGTTTCCGTCGGCCGGTCCGGCCAGTGAACCATCAGGCGATTCGGTTCCTCCTGCTTCCAACTGATCGAGCCCTTGCTGCCGTACACACGCAGCTCGAGCCTGTTGCGCTCACCGATCGCGATCTGACTGGCATGCAGCACCCCCGGCGCGCCATTGGCGAGACGCAGCAGAACGTTGCAGTCGTCATCCAGCGCCCGCCCGGGCGCGATGCGCGACAGTACGGCGAAAATGGCCGCGACGTTCTGGCCGGTGACATATTCGACGAGATTGAACGCATGGACGCCGATATCACCACTACAGCCGCCGGCTCCCGCCCGGGCCGGGTCGGTCCGCCAGGCCGCTTGGCGGTTGCCGCTCAATTCGAGGCGCTCGCTGAGCCAGCCCTGCGTGTACTCGACGACCACCTTGCGGATGTCTCCGATTGCGCCGCTGCGGCAGAGGTCGCGTGCCTCCCGCACCAGCGGATAGCCGGTATAGGTGTGGGTCAGAACATAGAGCTTGCGGCTGCGACTCACCTCGTCGCGCAGCTGCACGGCTTCCCGGAGTGTGGCCGTGGCGGGCTTATCGCTCACGACGTGAAATCCGGCTCGCAGCGCGGCGCGCGCCACGTCGAAATGCAGCACGTTCGGCGTCACGATCGCCACGAAGTCCGCGCGCTGCGCGTGCTGCGCCTCGCGTGCCAGCATTTCCGCGTAGTCCCCGTAGGCGCGTTCCGCAGCGATCCGATAGTTGCGGCCGGCTTCGGCCGATTTTTCCGGGCGTGAGCTGAAGGCGCCCGCCACCAGCTCGATGTCCCCGTCGAGCTGCGCTGCCATGACGTGCACCGGGCCAATGAACGATCCGGGCCCTCCTCCCACCATCGCCATCCGACATCGACGCATCGCGGCCTCTGGAGTCTTCTTCTGGATGTAAACGTTATCATCCCACACTCTCACCGGTCAATCGCCATGCGGGATCAGCGGGCACCGGCCTGCGCGGCCCGCCCGGACGCCGCCGATCGAGCGCGCGGGATGGAAACGCGTGCATCGGGCGGCGGTCCCTGTGCGGATGCGACTGGCTCTTTCCGAGTGACTGGCATCGGAACGCGGCGTCAGCGCCCCGCCGAGCGGGCCTCAGGCGCGACCAGCGGCCCGCGCAGCGCGCCGGACGACAGCAGCCAGAGACAGGTCGAGGCGGCAAGTGCGGCGGCGACCAGGACGGACCCGGTCCGCGCTCCGGTCATCCACATGAGCGCCGACATCACCAGTGGTGTCACGAACTGGCCCACCATTTGGCAGGAATACCAGACGCCGGCGTAGGCGCTGCGCTCTGCGGGCCCGGCGAGGCTGAGCACGAAGGTGATGGCCGTGGGCAGCAGCAAGCCACCCCCGACCTGCTGCACCACCAGACCGGTGGCGATCACCGGTACATCGCGCCCGAGCGCCATGATTGCCAGACCTGCCGCCATCAGAGCCATGGCGATCGCGATCAGGTTCCCCACCCGGATGTGCGTCAGCTTGCGTGACAGCAGCGCGCCCAGCGGGCCGATGATCAGACCCAACGCGGTCACGTTGGCCGCGGTGCTGGGCGCGGCTGCGCCGTGATCCTTCAGCAGGAACGCGACTTCCACGGCCGAGACATAGAAAAAAAGCGATCCCGGCACCTGGATCGCCGCCACCAGCAGCAGGCGCCTCCAGGGCGGCAGCCGCCCGCGGCCGGCCCCTGCCGTGCGTGGCGGCTCGAACAGAAAGAGTTTTGCGAGCAGCACCCAGAGCAGACTGATGGCGTACAACCCAAACGTCATCCGCCAGCTCACATCTCCAATCAGGCCGGTGACGGCGATGAGCACCGCGCCTATCCAGGGCAGGAGCATGACCTGGTAGGCATACCACTTCTGGCGCGCATCACCGGAAAAATACGCTGAGACCAGGGTGACCGCCGAAGTGGCGAGGCCGGCCTCGGCGACACCCACCAGCAGCCGGCTGGCGAGAATCGCATCGAGCGACTGCAGGTACATCGGCGCCGTGCCGGCAACCCCATAGAGACTGAGGGACGCGAGGAGCAGGCGGCGCGTCCCAAAACGATTTGCAACCAGACCGGCGACCGGCGCAAGCAGGGCCAGCAACAGCGCCGGCGCGGTGAGCAGCAACGGCACCAGCACCTGGGCGTACCGCACGGCATGAAAGCTCGCCTGCATCGTCGGCAAAAGCGGCGCCATCAGCATCGCGCCCATCATGCTGAACAGCGGCACCGTTATCAGGATGATGCCCTGGACAGGGCCGGCAGTGCGCGCCGCGCGCGAAGCACGCCTCTGTGTTGCCGCGGCGGGGGTCACTGACGCCGGCCGCCTGCACCACGTTGCCTGAGACCCGTCCGATGAGCACACGCCGGCTGCAGCCACGGCAGGGCGTGCGGCAGCCTGAACCCGCGACCGCGCTCCGCGTGTCTGCCGGCCCTGCCCGACACACTCCAACCGGGATTCAGCCGAGTCCGCGGCGACCGATGCGGCCGCAGATCACGCGCCGGGCGGTCATCGACCTTCTGGTATAATCGCAATTTGCCGTGCGGAGCAGGCGGATCAGGACGATGGCAACCATTCATGATGTCGCGGCGCGCGCCAGGGTATCCACCGCGACCGTGTCTCGTGTTCTGAGCAACCCCGACATCGTGGCCGAAGCCACCCGGCGGCGGGTCTTCAAGGCGATCGAGCAGCTCGGTTACATGCCGAACGCGGCGGCCAAGACGCTGCGGACCGCCGCCACACGCAAGCTGCTCGTGACGCTGCCGGACATCGCCAATCCGTTCTTTTCGCTCATCATTCAGGGGATAGAGGAAGCCGCGCAGCGGGAGGGCTATTCCGTACTGCTTGGGGACACCCATCATGACACGGAGATCGAGGAACGCTACGGGCTGATGCTGCAGCGACAGGAAGCCGACGGCCTGATTTTCCTCGGCCACCGCCTCCCGGACACGGTGAAAGCCTGGATGCGGGATCGCTCCGGCCTGCCGCCCGTGGTCAACGGCTGCGAATACAGCCCCGATCTCGGCGTGCCCAGCGCACACATCGACAATGCCCGCGCCTCGGCCGAGATGATGGACCACCTCTACGGTCTCGGACACCGGCGGCTCGGCATCCTCACCGGACCGCTCGCGAGTCCACTCAGCCGGGACCGGTTGCGGGGCGCGATGGGCCGGGCCCGTGCCCAGGGTGCCGCACGTGGGGTGACGGTCGTCAACGGGGATTTTTCCATCGAGTCGGGGATTGCCGGAGCCGCGCGCCTGCTGGCCCAGCCCAACCCGCCGACCGCGGTCTTCTGCTTCAACGACGAAATGGCCATCGGCGTCCTCGAGTACCTCCACAGGCACGGCGGCAACGCCCCCGAGACACTCTCGGTCGCAGGATTCGACGATATCCGCTTCGCACGCTACGCCGCCCCGCCACTCACGACGATTGGGCAGCCCATGCTCGATATCGGGCGCGAGACGGTCCGCCTGCTGCTCGGAGTCCTGCAGGGGTCGATCACCCATCCCGTCTCGGTCACGCTGCCCCATAAGCTCGAGATCCGCGCCAGTACGGGGGCCGTGCCGCGCGGGCCCCGACTCAGGGCCCGAAAATCAACAGACGGGCCGTTCCGCGCACAATCGCCGGATAGCCGTGCGGGTTGAGGCGATCGTGCGGGTTGTAGCGCGGCAGGGAGTGGCCGAATGCGCCGAACTTCGCGGTCATGACGAACACCCGGTGGGTCTGCGGATCGAGCGCCATGGAGCGACCATTGGGGCCCGTGCTCACCTGCTGCAGCAGCACCATGCGATTCGGTGTCACCTCGCGCGCCACGGTCAGCGTCCCGGAGCCGTTGGCCGCGAACACATCGCGTGTTCCCGGATCATACCGCGCCGAGTCGGTGCCGGCGCCCGTCGGCACCGATCCAACGACGCGGCCGGACACCGCGGAAATCATCACCATGATGCGATTCTGACAGGCCGCAAACAGCCTGCGGTGCAGCCGATCGATGGCGAGCGCGCTCGGATGCACGCAGCGCCCCATCGGCCACACACCGGTCACGTTCAGTGACCGGGTATTGATCCGCGCCAGTCTGCTCACGCTCGACACATTGTCGAACAGTTGCCCTCTGCCGTCCGCCACCGGAAATTCCGGCACTCCCGGCAGCGCGATGTCCGCCAGTCGCCGGCCGGTGACCGCGTCGATCGCGGTCACGTCGTGCACGCCCGGATACTTGCCGTTGAAGGTGAATACCCGTTCGGTCACTGGATCGTACACCACGGCGTCGGTACCGCGGTCGGTGGGCGTCGAGCGCAGGATCTTCAGGTTCGACAGCCTGAATGTCACCACGGAGGGGGGAATTTCCCGCGAGATGAATCCAAGACCCAGCCGGTTCGACACCGCCACGCCGTGCACCAGACCCACCCCCGGCCAGTCCGCGGTCGATGGAATGGTTCCGACCTCCCGCAGCGTGTCGATATTGAGGACGATGATGCCGGAGTTGTTCGAAACGAACAGCTCCCGCCTCTGCGGGTCGATTTTCAGATAATCCCACCCGGTCACCTGCGGCAACGGCACCACTTTCAGCAGGTGGTAGCCCGCGGCCCGCGCCCCGGGGCCGATGCACCCGAGCAGTGCACCGAGCGCCGCCGCGGCGCCGAGCCGTAGCTGTTTCAGCGTCCCACGGACCGCGCGACCACCACCCATCGCTGCAACGCCTCGCTCAGAACCGATCCAGGATGGTCACCCCGAACGTCCGGGGCGGCTGAAAGCCCACATTGTAGGTACCGGGAAGGGTCAGAGGCGGCGCAAAACTCTCGCTTTCGTCGGCTATCGCGATCGTGTTCGCCACGTTGCGCACCCACAGGTCTATGCTCCAGCGTCCCACATTCGGCGCATAGATCAGATGCGCGTCAGTGATCTCATGCGCCGGCTGGTAACTGTCCGGGACGTTGTAGAAATCATAATACTGGCCGGTCTGAAATTTGGTGTCGACTCTCGGGGTCACCGTACCCGGACCGACCACGAAGGTGTGCTCCACACTCGCCGTGACCGACAGGCTCGGCGCCTGGATGAGATGATTCCCTCCGATGTTGAAGGTCTGACCGATCGCATTGGTCAACAGCTGCCTGTCAAACCGGGCGTGCAGCCAGGTCGCGTTCAGATTGAACCGGCCGAGTCTGCCGATCGCCGCGAACTCGGCCTCGACACCATACACGTTGGATTTGTTCGCGTTCAGCGTGTACACGCCACCGGCGTTGGAGGCCTGCAACTGCTGGTTCGTGAAGTTGGTATAGAACCCAGCCAGATTCAGCAGCATGTGATCGGAGAAGAATTTGTTCTTGCTGCCGATTTCGTAGGTCTTCACGAACTCTGGCGTATACGGCTCGATGGTGGTTGGCAGCAGGGGCCCGCCCGTGCAGTTGCACGGCACGAGGAGGTTGTAGCCGCCGGTCGTGTAGCCGGTATTGAACGTGGCGTACACCATATTGTGCTTGGTGATGTCCCACGTGTCGCCCAAATGCCAGGTCCATTCGTTCTCGCTGAACGCGTTCCGCGCCGGAAAGATACCGTCCTGAGGCGAGGTCAGATCCGTTCTGGCGATATGGTCATTGGTATAGCGCAGTCCCCCGCTGAGCGTCGTCGGGCCAATGTGCCAGTCCGCCTGACCGTACGCGGCCATCGAGCGTTGCGAGTCGTTGTACAGCTCGACCACGAACGGCGGCGCGGTGGGCTGAGCGGAGTCCAGGAAATTGGTACCGTTATGCCCGATGTCAGACCGCCAATAGAAGAGGCCGCCCTGCCAGGTGATGGTCCGGTCCGGAGCGGATGTCAGGCGGATTTCGTCGTCCTGGGTGGTGGGATTCATCGTTTCCTCGCCAACGATGGTCGGCGGAATGCCATAGGCGATGGCGTCAACGCCCATGAGCGGCGTCTCGGAAATATGATCCAGATGATCGTAGCCGCCGAGATAAGTAAGCGTCATCCCCCATGGCAGGCCGGTATCGACCACCCGCCACTGGGTCAGCTTGTCGGTGGTGCGCTGGGCATTCGGCATCGCCAGGTTGTACGCCCTGGTATCGAGACTCGACAGCGGAATCGCCGCGTGCGTCGGGAAGCCCGCCGCGTTGTGAGGCAGAACGATGACATTATCCATCGGGCCTGCGCCGCCGACATGGGTCAATTGAAAGCTGAGCAGGACCTTGAGGTAGTTCGTCGGCTCATAGGCCACCTTGAGCCGACCAGACTTGGCGTTTCGATCGTCCGCCTGGCCTATGCCGTAGGCCATCGTATGATAGCCGGAGTGTTGCGCGGAAAAGAACGCGATGCGCATCTGCAATTTGCTGCTGATCGGCAAGTTGAGCGCGCCCTGGGCATCGACCCTGTTGTAACTGCCGAACGTCAGCTGCCCGTAGCCACCGAACTTCCGTCCCGGGTCATTGGTCACGACGTGAATCAGTCCACCGGTCGAATTGCGCCCGAACAACGTGCCCTGCGGACCGTGCAGGACCTCGATGCGCTTTACGTCATAAATCGCGTCATTGAAAATGACATTCATGTCGTAATAGAACCCGTCGAAGGAAATGGGCACCGACGGCGCGGTAATTCCAGGGCCGCCGAAACCCTGGCCACCGGTGATGCCGCGCATGACGACGAATCCGGCGCCGTTTCCCGTATCGAAGCTCAGGCTCGAGGTGGCATTCGCGAGACTTTCAACGTCGACGATCCCCTTGGTGAGCAGGTCCGATTGCGAGAAGACCTGCATGGAAATCGGCGTTTTCTGCTCATTGGTCTGCACCCGCTCGGCGGTGACGATGATCTCCCTCAGAGTCGTGGCGTTCGCTGCGGGCGCCGCGATGCCGAGGCGCGGCAGGAGAAGGCCCAGAACCAGCGGCGTCGCGAGCGGGAGTATGCCGCGTGGGCCGCACCGGCGAACCTCCCGCGTCACTCCGGATAGCAACGGGCTCTGTGTGCGTGAGCGACGGGACTCATTGCGCAACGAGCTTGCGAAAATGCCGAACGACATGCTTCATCCCCCTCAATTCTTGCGCCGGGCGGGCGCCGTGCAAATGACCAGTCCAGAGGCATTCTAATGCAATCGTTTACAGTTTCAAGCCCTGATCGGTGAATGAGGCGGGTTTCATGGTGCTTTCACGGAGCCCAAGGCGTAGCGGAAACTGCACTTTTCTGTAAAGCGTTTCAGGTCTGGCCGGGATTCGGCCGACGGCCCGCGGAATCTTTCGTGACCCGGGCATCACCGCGCGTATGGTCGGCGTCTACGCAACATGATAGGCAGCGGATCGTCCGTTGGCCTCATCACTGACTCCAGCCGCCAACGCGCATGACGGATTCGGCGGTCCGGCGCCACGATTCCCGGGAAAATGCGGCTGCCGCCGGAACCGTCCGTTTGCGTGCCAGCGCCACTGGTTCAGGACCGCGATCACACCGTCCCTTTGCCGACCCGAGCCGCCGCCGAGGCGGATTTTCGGCATTTTCAGGCCCGGACGCCCGAGCAGGGCTCAGCCGAGCTCGATCAATGCGACACTGCTGGGCGCTAGCGCCAACTCGAGCCGGCCGTCCTCAACAGGCATCCGGTGGGTGATCTGCCGGGCGCCGGCCTCGCGCAACGCTCGAATCTGCGCCCCGGTGGGATACGGAGGCGCGCCCATCGCCGCGTAGGCCTGCGCAACGGGATCGCGGGCGGGGTCCACGACGGTCACTTGCGCCGTGGTGGTTGCAACGCCGTCGAACTTCAGGCTGAGCGGCAACATTGGCCCCGCGGCAGGCCTTTCGCCCCGTGGCGCGGCCACCGGATTGCCGACGCCAGCCTCGCGGTGGCGTTCCGCCTGCAGATGCCAGGCCACGGTGGCGAGCGAGCCGTCGGACCGCCGTGTTGCCAGCACCGGCCCCGCGCCTGCTTGGACCCGCTGTTCTCCCAGCCGCCGCAGCAGCCTGAAGGTCTGGAAGGTCGGGCGGGGAACCCCGCGAGTGCCGATCATTCCGTACGTGTCGTTCATGAAGCTCCGATTGGGGCCGTGCTCCTCGAACACGTTGCAGAACGTCCAGTAGGACATGGTGTCGGTCAGTCCGGCGCAATCCCGGATCATCTGCGCGATGAATGCGGGGTCGGTGGAAGCCCACTCCGAGATGACCAGCGGCACATGCGGATAGATCGAGGCACGGATCTGTCGGTTCGCCTGCTCCAGGGCGCGCGGCATGACCTGATCGTACGGATATGCGTGGGCGCGGCCGAAGATGTTCTCCTGGGGATCATCCGGATAGATATGGCTCGAGACGAAATCCACCGGCGTGCCGTACGTGGCGCAATCGGCGAGGAAATCTGCGATCCACATCGTCATCGCCGTCGCAGGCCCGCCGACCTGCAGCCGCGGACTGACGCTTTTCAATGCCGCGGCCGTGTGCCGATAGAGCTCGAAGTACTGCTGCTGCGTTCCCGACCAGAAGCTCAGGTTCGGCTCATTCCAGCACTCGAAACGCCACTGCGCCACTTCCTCCAGACCGTAGCGCTCGACCAGGTGATGCGCGAAAGCGGCGATCAGCCGTTGCCAGTCGCTCATGCGCCGTGGAGGCGACGTGTTGCCGCGATACCAGAAGACGGTATTGGCGGAGCTCGCCATGGGTCCCGGCATGAAGCTGAGCTCGACGTACGGCCTGACCCCGATCTCGAGCATCCGATCATAAATCTGATCGACAAACACGAAATTGGTCCGTGGTCCGCTCGAGGCGATGCCGGTGCATACTGCCAGGTCGTCATCCAGCACGCCGTGGAAGCGCACCGCCTGGATGCCCGCCTGCCGATGCGCCAGCTCGAGGTCACTCTGCCACTCGGCGCGCAGCGCGAGCGCCGCATG
>JAJYTX010000465.1 GCA_021792815.1 Pseudomonadota bacterium | reverse complement strand
TCAGCGCCGCCCCACGATGAACCGCGAACCGGCCCAAAGGCCCGCGCAGGCTGCAAAGCCCGCAAGGGCCGAGACACCTCGAGCACCGTCAGGAACGGGGCGAAGACGTGTCAGGGCAGGACTCTGAATGGACCCTCAAATGCCGCCGGCACCCGAGCCGCATCGAGGAAGCCCGCGACATGGCGGGCCTCAGCAAGGACTCCGAGGTCCCGGTGTGCGAGCTTGCTGCATCGATCGGGGCGTTGATGCCGTCTGCGATGCCGGACCGCATGGGGTGGGCGCGTGCGCCGATCGGTCAGCCGAGGCTTCGCCGAAGGGGCGTGAAGGACGAACGTGCTGCAGTAGGTCACAAAGACAGGAGGAAATACTGTAAACAGGCTGCTGCGTGGTCCAATGAGGGACAATATTCCCGTCCGGTTCCGTAGGCTGGTGCGGCACAAGTCAATGAGGTGGCTGCATGAAAACCATCATCGAGCCGTTCCGCATCAAATCCGTCGAGCCTATCCGTCTCACGACGCGCGCCGAGCGGCGCGCGCTGCTGCAGGCGGCGCACTGGAATCTCTTCGCACTGCGCTCCGAGGACGTCACCATCGATCTGCTCACCGATTCCGGCACCAGCGCTATGAGCGCCCGGCAGTGGGCGGCGGTCATGCTCGGGGACGAGTCCTATGCCGGCTCGCCGTCGTTCTACCGTTTCGAGGCGGCGGTGAAGGCGCTGATGCCGTTCAAGCACGTGATCCCTACTCACCAGGGACGCGCGGCGGAGGCCATCCTGTGTTCTCTCATTGGCGGCACGGGTCGCGTGATCCCGTCCAATACCCACTTCGATACCACCCGTGGAAACATCGAAGCGAGCGGCGCGCAGGCCGTCGATCTGCTGATCGCCGAGGGGCGCGATCCAGCTTCCCGGCATCCCTTCAAAGGCAACATGGATCTTGCCCGGCTGCAGGCGCTGCTCGAGGAGCGCGGTGCCGAGGTGTCCGCCGTCATGCTGACGGTGACGAATAACGCCGGCGGCGGCCAGCCGGTGAGTCTGCAGAACATCCATGCCACCGCGGAGCTTGCCCATCGCTACGGCAAGCCGCTCATCATCGACGGATGCCGGTTCGCCGAGAACGCGTACTTCATCAAGCTGCGCGAGCACGGTCAGCAGGGCCGTACGGTGCCGGATATCGTGCGCGACATGTTCTCGGTGGCCGACGGAATGACGATGAGCGCCAAGAAGGACGCTTTTGCCAACATCGGTGGCTGGCTCGCCTTGAACGATGATGGGTTTGCGCAACGTGCCCGCGAGCGGCTCATCCTGACGGAGGGATTCCCGACTTACGGGGGCCTTGCGGGCCGGGACCTCGAGGCAATCGCCCAGGGACTTTCCGAGGTCATTGATGAGGACTACCTGCGCTACCGGTTGCGGACCAACGAATACATCCTCGAGCGGCTGCGCGCGCTCGGCGTGCCGGTGGTCGAGCCAAGCGGAGGACACGCAGTTTTCGTCGATGCCCGCGCTTTTCTCGAGCACATCCCGCCGCTGCAGTACCCGGGGCAGGCGCTGGCGGTGGCGCTCTACGAGTACGGCGGAATCCGCGCTTGCGAGATCGGCACGGTGATGTTCGGCCGGCAGAGCGATGGGAGCGAGCGGGCCGCGATGATGGATCTCGTGCGTCTCGCCATGCCGAGGCGTGTCTATACCCAGGCGCACGCCGATTATGTGATTGAGGTATTCGGCGAGATCGTTGCAAGCCGGCGCGAGCTGCGGGGCCTGAAGATCGTGGAACAGCCGCAGCGGCTGCGACACTTCACTGCGCGATTCGAACCGCTGTAGCGAGTCTCGAGCCGCGGCGGGCTCTGGCCCACGAACAGCCCTGCTGTCCGCGCAGGACGAGTCAAGCCGAGCCAGGCATAACGACTCATACACCACTCCACGGGGCACGAGCCTGAGGGTGCGATAGCGGCGAGGTCGTTTGTGCCCCTGGTGTGCCCCACAGAGCGAAGGTGTGGCGGCACAGCGAACAGATGACTCGCCAAGCCGCCGTATCGACTGGTCGGGGTGAGGCGATTTGTCCTGTTCCTGCAATGCCGGTGTGTCCTCGAGTCCTATGCGCTCGCCGAGCGCACCGCGAAGATGGCCCCGGAATTTGCTTTCGGCATTCGAAGCCTGGGCAGCCTCCGCCGAGGCTTGGCCGGTCCAGGAATTTGTGCAGCCGGTTGCCGCCCAATCCTCTCAGGATCGCTGCATGTGGTCGGACCGCCGCCGCCCCAGGCCCCGTGTGTGCGCGGGCCGGGCGCCCGACAACCTGCGCGCCGCTGTGGAAAAGGCCGGGAGCGATTTGGAGCCAGCGCTCGAGGCGGGTGCAGGCAACGCTTGAAGCATTCGAGGCGGGATAGGCCGGCCAGCCGACAAGCGGGGCGCCTTCGACCACTTCATCGCTCTGCGCACGCTGCGGCAAAGTGTTGCATCGGCTTTCACCTTCGGCTTCGGCTCAATCCTCGCGACACTTCAGGCCCTGCGGTTACCGCTCGAGCTGGTTACGCCTCTCGAGTAGAAACGCGCGCTCGGCCTCACCGGCGAGAAACGCGAGCCTCGAGAAAGCTCGGCTCCCGTTCCCGACCGCTGATCTGCACTGTGCCAAGCACGAGGGGCGCGCCTTGGCGCGCCTGCTTGCCCACTTCGCTCAAACCCGACGCAAAGAGGTAACGCCACGATCATCTTCAGCATCGAGCTGTCCTTCCTGGCCTTCGGCATCGTGCTCGGCGCCGCTCTGCGCCCCGGTGCCACGCGCACCGCGGCCCGGCACCTCGGATCACGATGCGCAAACACCAACGCCGTGACGAGCGCACGGCACGCGCCACGCAGCCGGTCGAGCGGCAACCGCTGTGCTCGGCGCGACGGTCTGGAACATCCACCGGCCGTGATGCCCGTACCGGCATTTGCATCGAGTGCTCACCGGGTATAGCCTACCGCGCCAATTATACCAACGCCGTCAGCCGGTTCGGCACCCTCAACGATTACCGCGGGAGGGGTCGCTGCATCCGCTCACATTCCCCTCACCCTGACCCGCGAATCCTCGTGGAGGCTTGCTGGACCATGACGAAATCTTTCCGCATCGTGTCTTGGGCAGTGGCGATTGTCGCCAGCCTGGCATCGGCCCTGCCGGCGAGCGCCGCCACGGGCGTGAATC
>JAJYTX010000464.1 GCA_021792815.1 Pseudomonadota bacterium | reverse complement strand
TTGAATGGGCAGCACCCGGCTGATCTCCGCCGCGCCGATCACCCCATACACGTAGATCAGACCAACAGACCACCAGCTGCCCGGCTTCATCGCGCCATACCCTCGTGTGTCGAGCGCCCCTCAGGCGGGGCCGGCCATTTTCGCGATCATCGCCTTACGCCCGGCGATATCACGCCGGCGGGCGTCCTCGACGGCCTGTTCCTCGGCGCAGGGCGCGGTCGAGGGCGGAAACTCGCCGAGAATCTCCGCGAACAGTCCGGCCACTTCCTCGCGAAAGTGTCCGTGCGTGAAAATGAACGCCGCTTGGGTACGCATGCCCTCGAGCACGCGCTCACCGACCTCGCGTGGCTTCATGGCAAATGGCATCTTCTCCGGCCACTGCCCGGCGTCCGGGCTGCGGCCCTGCGGACGCAGGCGCTGCTCCGCCGTCATGATGCGGGTGTCGACCATGCCGGGGCAGAGCGTCGATACGCCGATATTGAACGGCGCCAGGCTGAGGCGCAGCGTTTCCGAGAGCCCGCGGATGGCGAATTTCGTGGTCGAATACAACCCCGCCCAGCTCGGACACGGAATGATGCCCGCCATCGACGAGGTATTGACGATATGTCCGCCCTCGCCATGGGCCTTCATACCCGGCAGAAAAGTGACGATGCCGTTGATGGTGCCGCCGAGGTTGACCGACAGGATCAGGTCCCAGTCCTCGTAGCCGGCCGCCTCGATCGGCACCGAAAGGCCGGTGCCGGCGTTGTTGCACAGGATGTGAACCGGACCGAAGACCCGGGCGGTCTGCTGCGCAGCGCGCTGCATGGCCTCGCGGTCGCGCACGTCGAGGCGGATGAAATGCGCCGCGCTCCCGTGGGCCGCGAGCATCTGCCGTGCCTCGGCGAGGTGCGCCGCCTCGATGTCGGCGACCATCACCCGCGCGCCGGCCTCCAGGAGCGCCGTGGCGATTCCGAGGCCGATTCCGCTGGCGCCTCCGGTGATGAAAGCCGTCTTGTGGGCAAAATCCTGCATGTGCCGTCCCCGTGGGACGCGCAGCGGCCGCTCAGGCCCCCGCGCTGTAGATCGGGTTGGAGAGCAGCCAGCGGATCGAATCGGCTCGCCCCTGGTCGATCGGTCCGGTCGGCACCGCGGCCATGATGGCGGCGTGGCGCGCGGCCATGACCTCGCGGAATTCCGGATGGCTGAAGATATAAAGAGCGTTATCGCGGATACCGCGCAGCACATGCCGTCCGGCCTCGACCGGCGTCATGGCATGCTGCATGAATTCCGGCGGTGGCGCGCCGACGGCGGCGTCCTCGGCGCTGTAGCCGGTTTTCGCCAGCGATTGCGGCCGGCTGCGCTCGCTGTCGGCGATGTTGGACTGCACCGGTCCCGGGCAATAGACCGATACGCCGACGTTGCGTCCGGCGAGGTCCGTGCGCAGCGCCTCGGTCAACCCTACCACCGCGAATTTCGAGGTGACGTACAACCCGGCAGCCCCCAGGGCCGCCACCCCCCCCATGGAAGAGACATTGACGATATGGCATTCCAGTCCGCCCGCCAGCATGCGCGGCAGGAAGGTGACGATGCCGTTGACTACGCCGCCGAGGTTGACGTTCAGCACCCAGTCCCAATCGTCATAGGTGGCGTGCTCGACGAGGCCATGCACGGCCACGCCGGCGTTATTGACCAGCAGCTGCACCGGTCCGATCGTCCGCTCGATCCGCTGCGCCTCACGCGCCAGGCCCGCGCGGTCCGTCACGTCGAGCTCTACAGGGTAGACGCGCTGTTGCGGATGAGCGGCGAAATAGGCGAGCGTCTGATCGCGGTGCGCGGCGTTGCGGTAGCTGAAGGCAACCTTCATGCCCGCTTCGGCGAGGACCTTGACGATGCCAAGGCCGATCCCGCTGCTGCCGCCCGTCACGAAGGCGACCTTGTCCTGCAGATTCTGCATCCGTCTCCCCTAGAGCTGCGCGCGCGGCAGCCGCCGCCCACGCAGCATATCAGCCGCCTTTTCCGCGATCATGATCGTCGGCGCATTGGTATTGCCGCCCGGCACATTGGGCATCACGGCAGCATCCACCACGCGCAGCGCCTCGACGCCGCGCACCTGCAGCGACGCATCGACCACCGCGCCCGGGTCGTTGTCCGGTCCCATCCTGCAGGTGCCGACAGGATGCTGGGTGATCGCGCCTTCGGAACGGATGAACTGTTCCAGTTCCGCGTCGCTGCGCACCTGCTCGCCCGGAATGAGCTCGCCGTTGGTGAACTGCTTCAGCGGCGCCTGGCTGTAGATTTCCCGCGCGATGCGCACGCCGCGGATCATGCGCTCGACGTCCGTGCGCTCCTTGAAAAGGTTGAACAGGATGCGCGGGGGATCGCGCGGGTCGGCCGAGCGCAGCGTGACCTCGCCGCGGCTGTCCTGGCGGATCATCGAGATGCCGCAGCGCAGCATGCGGTCAGCCCTGCGGAGCAGGGGAAACCAGATGTCGTTCGCGCTCAGCTCGACGGAGACGCAGGTGTACTGCATGTCGGGCCGGTCCAGATGCGGCTCGGTGCGCACGAAAATGTTGGCGCCGGTGCCGTTGGTGGCGAAAGCGCCGCTGCGGAAAAGAAACCACCGGAGCACCAGCAGCGTCGCGCGGTCGAGCCGCAGCTTGTCGGTATACGTGCCGGCCCGCGTCTTCCAGCCCAGAAACAGAAACGGATGTTCCACGAGGTTCCTGCCGACGCCGGGCAGATCGAGCCGTACCGGGATGCCGTGCCGCGCCAGCTGATCCGCCGGCCCGATGCCCGAGAGCATCAGCGTCTGCACCGAGCCGTAGCTGCCGCCCGAAAGAATGACTTCACGACTGGCACGGACGGTATGCGCCGTGCCGTTGCGCAGATATTCCACGCCGACGGCACGCCGGCCCTCGAACAGCACACGAGTGGCATGCGCGCGGCTGATCACCGTCAGGTTGGGCCGCGACGCGGCCGGCGCCAGATAAAGCCGCGCCACATTGCCCCTCAGGCCCCTGTTGATGGTCAATTCTGCGCGTTGGATGCCCTCGCTGTGTTCGCCGTGATAGTCGGGTGTCGCCGGAAAACCGGCCGCCACCACCGAATCACGCAGCTCCCGGTACATCTGGTTGTCGGCCGGAACGACCACGTCCATGGGTCCGCCCGCGCCGTGATAGAGATTATCGCCGGCCCAGCTGTTCTC
>JAJYTX010000463.1 GCA_021792815.1 Pseudomonadota bacterium | reverse complement strand
ACGAAGCCAACGAACTCATCGGCGCGCTGGTGATGGGCCTATGGAACCGGCTCACGCGCCATCAGGAACGCTCCGTCCCCTTCCGGCTGGCGCGCATGGAGGTTCCGGCCACGCGCGAGGGGATGGCCACACTCGCCCGGCTGCGTCGCGAGGAGCTGGAGGGCTTCGTCGAAGGGCTGTTCGGCGACAAGGAAAGCATCGACCTGCCGGAACGGGCGCACAAGGCGCTTGGCACTCTGGCGGAGATCCGCGCGATGCTGGAAGCGTCGCAGGTCTTGGCCGAGGACCCGACCAAGCCTGCCCCGCCCAGCGAAATTGCTGTCACGCTCGGTCATTTCCGGGAACTGACCCGCATCGCCGAGCACGAGATGCACGAGGCCGTGCTGTCCTGCACCCGTGCGCGTAGGCAGATGCTGGCGGCACTGCCGGCGCGCCGTCCGGTGCTGCACTGATCGCGCGCCGATGTGCGGACGCTACGCCAGTTTTCTGCCGCCCGAAGCGATCGCCCGGCTGTTCCGCACGACCGGCGCGCTGCCCAACGTCGCACCGTCCTGGAACGTCGCGCCGAGCCAGCAGGCGATGGTGGTGCGCCGGCACCCGGAAACCGGCGAGCGACACCTCGACCTGCTGACCTGGGGCCTGGTGCCGCACTGGACCAAGGATCTGCGGGCGGCGCGGCGGCCGATCAACGCGCGAGTGGAGACGGTGGCAACCTCGCCGATGTTCCGCGATGCCTTCGCCCGCCGCCGCGCGCTGATCCCGGCGCAGGCGTTCTACGAATGGCAGCGCACCGAGAACGGGGCCAAACAGCCCTACGCGATTGCCCGGCGTGACGGCGAGACGCTCGCCTTTGCCGGTCTCTGGGAAGGCTGGCGCGGCCCCGAGGGCGAGGTGCTGCGCAGCTTCGCCATCATCGTCACCGCCGCGAACGCGACCATGGCGCCCATCCATGACCGCATGCCGGTGATCGTCGAGCCGCCCGACTGGCCGCTATGGCTCAGCGACACCGAGGGCGACGCCACATCGCTGCTACACCCGGTGGCCGAGGACACGCTGCTTGTCTGGCCGGTGAGCACGCGGGTCAACCGGCCAGCCAACAACGCTGCCGACCTGCTCGCCCCGCTCGCATCCGCTTGACGGAACCCGGCGATGACCGAGCACCAAGCCCCGTGGCCCGATGGCGAAGTGCTCGCCGGCATTGTCGAGCGGGTGACGTTCCACAATGCCGAGAGCGGCTTCGCCGTGCTGCGGGTGAAGGCGCGCGGGCACCGCGACCTCGTCACCATCGTCGGCCATGCCGCCGCGATCAGTGCTGGCGAGTGGATCACCGCCACCGGCGAATGGGTCAACGACCGCACCCACGGCCAGCAATTCAAGGCGCGGTTCCTGAAAACCTCGGCGCCGACCACGGAAGAGGGGATCGAGCGCTATCTTGCCTCCGGCATGATCCGCGGCATCGGCCCGGTCTATGCCAAGAAGCTGGTGCGCGGCTTCGGCGAGGCTGTGTTCGACATCATCGAAGGCGCGCCCGAGCGCCTGCGCGAGGTGGGCGGGATCGGCGAGGTCCGGGCGAAGCGCATCGTCGATGCCTGGGCCGAGCAGAAGGTGATCCGCGAGATCATGGTGTTTCTGCACAGCCACGGCGTCGGCACGGCGCGCGCGGTGCGCATCTTCAAGACCTATGGCGCGGACGCCATTCAGGTGATGAGCGAGAACCCGTATCGGCTCGCGCGCGACATCCGCGGCATCGGCTTCAAGACGGCGGATGCGATTGCCGCAAAACTCGGCATCGAGAAGACGGCAATGATCCGCGTGCGCGCCGGCATCGGCTACGCCCTCTCCGAAGCGATGGATGAAGGCCATTGCGGCCTGCCGGTCGCGGAACTGATCCCGCTCGCGGAACGCCTGCTGGAGGTTTCGGAGGCGCTGATCCGCACCGCGCTCGATCTCGAACTGGCCGACGGCGCGGTGATCGCCGACCGCGTCGGCGAGGCGGACTGCATCTTCCTCGCCGGCCTCTGGCATGCCGAGCGCGGCATCGCCGAACGGCTGCATGCGATCGCGGCCGGCGCGCTGCCCTGGCCGGCGATCGACGCGGAAAGAGCCATCCCCTGGGTGGAGCGGCGGATCGGCATGACGCTCGCCGAGAGCCAGCGCCAGGCCGTCGGCCTTGCCCTGGCCTCAAAGCTGCTGGTGATCACCGGCGGGCCCGGCGTCGGCAAGACGACGATCATGCGGGCGATCCTCGCCATCCTCGCCGCCAAGGGGGTGCGCATCCTGCTCGCGGCCCCGACCGGGCGGGCGGCCAAAAGGATGAGCGAGGCGACCGGGTTCGAGGCCAGGACGATCCATCGGCTGCTCGAGGTCGACCCAAACACCGGCGGGTTCCGGCGCGGACCGGATCACCCGTTGGAGTGCGACCTGCTGGTCATCGACGAGGCTTCCATGGTTGACGTGCCCCTGATGCACGCGCTGACCCGGGCGATCCCCGCGGCGGCGGCGCTCCTGGTGGTGGGCGACGTGGATCAGCTCCCCTCGGTCGGGCCGGGCCAGGTGCTGGCGGACCTGATCGGCTCGGGCGCGGTTGCGGTGGTGCGCCTTGCCGAAATTTTCCGCCAGGCGGCGGATAGCCGGATCATCACCAGCGCGCACCGGATCAATCGCGGCGAGATGCCGGACCTCGCCCGCGCCGAGGCAGACAGCGATTTTCACTTCGTTGCGGCCGACGAGCCGGAAACGGCGGTTGCGCGCATCATCGATCTGGTAAAAACCCGCATCCCCCGCCGCTTCGGGCTCGACCCAGTGCGCGACATCCAGGTGCTCTGCCCGATGGCGCGCGGCGGGGTTGGCGCGCGCGCGCTGAATGTCGCGTTGCAAGCGGCGCTGAATGGCGAGGCGACGCCACGGGTGGAAAAATTCGGCTGGACCTTTGCGCCCGGCGACAAGGTCATGCAGATCGAGAACGACTACGACCGCGAGGTCTATAACGGCGATATCGGTTTTGTCACCGCGATCGACGCGGAGGAGGCCGAGATCACCGTGCGGTTCGACGGGCGTGACGTGGCCTATGGCATTAGCGATCTGGATGCGCTGGTGCCGGCCTATGCGGCGACGATCCACAAGGCGCAGGGCTCGGAGTACCCTGCCGTGGTGATCCCGGTGATGACGCAGCACTATGCCATGCTGCAGCGATCGG